>JAEEHY010000173.1 GCA_016281085.1 Lachnospiraceae bacterium | reverse complement strand
GGGTCATTATGCGGGCAAGCTTATTGAGGATGCCGGACTTAAGGGACTTCAGATAGGCGGAGCAAGAGTCAGCGATAAGCATGCGGGATTTATAATCAATACAGGTAATGCATCGGCATCTGATATTCTCAAGCTCATGATAGATGTTCAGAAAAAGGTATATGACCGGTTCCATGTTAAGCTTGAACCGGAGGTATGCTTCCTGGGGTGGAAATAGCAGATGAGATTTGTAATCGTAACAGGTATGTCCGGAGCGGGCAAAAGCACCGCTCTTGATTTTCTTGAAGACAGCGGATATTACTGTGCCGACAATCTTCCTGTCCCTCTGATAGGAAAGTTCGTTGAGCTGTTGTCGATGCCTGACAGTGAGATAGAGAAGGTTGCGCTTGGTATAGATGCAAGGAACGGACAGTCGCTGGAAGAGCTCGGAAGGGTACTTGATGAGCTGAGCGGGAATGGTATAAACTATGAGGTTCTGTTTCTGGAGTCATCGGATGATGTACTGATCAAGAGATATAAGGAGACAAGACGGTCACATCCGCTTGCCGGAAACGGCAGGGTGGATGCCGGGATCGCAAGAGAACGGGAGGAGCTCAAGGCACTTAAGAGACGTGCGGATTACATTATTGATACGTCCCAGATGCTTACACGTGAGCTGAAGGCTTCGATCGATAAGATATTCATCAACAATAAGAGCTACAAGAATCTGTTTGTTACGATAGTGTCATTTGGATTTAAGTATGGTATCCCGATAGATGCGGATCTTGTTTTTGATGTAAGGTTTCTCCCCAATCCGTATTATTTTGAGGAGCTTAAGTATAAGAACGGTAATGATAAGGAGGTCAGTGATTATGTCATGTCGTTTAAGGAGGCGGACATATTCCTTGACAAGCTTAAGGATATGCTTAAGTTCCTGTTGCCTAATTATATAATAGAAGGAAAAAACCAGCTTGTAATAGCGATTGGCTGTACAGGAGGGAAACACAGAAGTGTGACTCTTGCGAATGCACTGTATGAACGGATGAAGGATCAGGAGGATTACGGCTTCAAGATAGATCACAGGGACATTGAGAAGGATTCCAAGAGAAAATCATAGGAGGCAGATGAAAGGTGTCGTTTGCCGGAACCGTTAAAGAGGAATTGTTTAAGCATATCGGAATGTCAAGGCATTGCATGATTGCCGAGCTGGGAGCTCTTGTTTCTTTCGGTGGAGCGGACATATACAGTGGCGGTGAAGATAAGGCTGTATTTGAACTTGACAATGAACTTGTGGCCCGAAAATGCTTTACATTGCTTAAAAAAACATTTAATATAAGTGAGAGTAAGGACGGGAACGCCAAATACAGGGGCGGGTCCGTATTTGAAATAAATGACAGGGATGAGATACGGAAGTTGCGACAGGCTTTATCAAGTGAGGTGCTGCTTCAAAGGTCATGCTGTATGAGGGCATATCTTCGGGGAGCGTTTCTGGCTGCCGGATCCGTATCGGACCCCAATAAGTCCTATCATTTCGAGATAGTGTGCAGGAACAGCGGTCAGGTGTCGGTGTTGCTTGACATACTGAAGAGTTTTGATATAAAAGCCGGGACGATAATAAGGAAGAATCATCCGGTCGTATATATAAAAGAAGGATCCATGATAGTGGAAGCGCTTAATGTCATGGAAGCGCATGTCGCTCTTATGGATTTTGAGAATTCACGCATACTTAAGGAGATGCGGAATTCGCTGAACAGAAGGGTTAACTGCGAAACTGCAAACATAGGCAAGACGGTAACGGCGGCAGTTAAGCAGACAGAAGATATAAAGGCAGTGATGGGAACGCCAAGATACAGATCATTGCCGGATGGTATCAAACAGATCGCGGAACTGAGGCTTAAATATCCGGATGCTTCGCTGAAGGAGCTGGGTCAGATGTGCGATCCGCCGATAGGGAAGTCGGGTGTTAACCACAGGCTTCGCAAGCTGGCTGCATTTGTGGAAAAAGAGGAAGTATAACTGTATTAATAAAGTGCGAAACCAAGAGGAGATTCAGGAGGAGATGTTATGAAAAAAAAGGGAATCACTATCAGGCTTGAGAACGGATTGGAAGCAAGGCCCATAGCAATGCTTGTTCAGGTGGCAAGCAGGTATGAGAGTTCGATCTATATCGAGACGGGTGATAAAAAGGTAAATGCCAAGAGCATCATGGGAATGATGACACTTATACTTTCGGAAGGTGATACAATTACCGTATCGGCTGACGGTAAGGATGAGGATGAGGCAATTGCAGGAATTGATGAGTATTTAAGCGGAAAGACGGAATGAGGTAGATGAGAATGGCTAATCCGGTTGTGACGATCACAATGAATTCGGGAGATGTGATCAAGGCAGAATTGTATCCCGAAACAGCACCCAATACAGTAAACAATTTTATCAGTCTGATCAAAAAGGGTTTTTATGACGGACTGATCTTTCATCGTGTAATAAACGGATTCATGATACAGGGAGGATGCCCTGAAGGGACCGGAACCGGTGATCCCGGTTACAGCATTAAGGGTGAATTTTCACAGAACGGCTTTAAGAATGATCTTAAGCATGAACCCGGAGTTCTGTCTATGGCAAGGACAATGATCCCGGATTCTGCAGGCTCGCAGTTCTTTATAATGCATAAGAATTCGCCGCATCTTGACGGTGCTTATGCGGCATTCGGCAAGGTTACGGAAGGAATGGATGCAGTGAACAGAATAGCCGAATGCAGGACGGATTACTCGGACAAGCCTTTAGAGCCCCAGGTTATGACTTCTGTAACGGTTGAAACCTTTGGAGTGGATTACCCCGAACCTGAGAAGATCTGAAATACCGGTTCTTAGATTGGCTACAATGCACAAAAATATGATTAACAATTTGTTCATATTTCCTTAATGATTTTTTTACTCACGAATCATTGTTTATACATTTATATGAAATATAATCGTATCATAAGATGCTGATTGAAGATAATCTTATAGATAATACTTTTTCATAATAAATGCCGGAGGACGTGGTCCGCCGGCATCCTCCCGTTTATGGGAGTTTTTTGGGTATACTGGAAATGTGTGATAAACTGTGATATACTTGCTAGGACATTGTATTGCGGAGGAGTATATGTTAAAACGCAGCAAGAAAAAAGAAGAGATTGATCAGATCGTTGAGGAGCAGGCTGAAAGAGGATCCGAAGAAGAAGTCAAAGAAAAAGAGGATAAGGCTCCTGTCAGACCCAAACGCGCGATCGGGCTGTCGATCACACGTGGGGATAAGAAGCAGGATAAGAAGGATAAGAGCTCTAAGGCATCGGACAGATTTGGTGAGAAGGCGCTGTATGACATGGGTACGGTTATTATATTCTGTGCCTTTGTAATAGCGTCTATTGTTATGTCCAACAGCGGTATTGAACTTTTTAAGATAAATCTGACAATGGCAGGTGTAACCTTTGCAGTGGCGGTGCTTGCGGCTTTTCGCGTTATTAATGGGGCGATGATACTGGCAGGACTTCAGACTGTCATATTTATAGGTGTGTCAATATCCATGGCATCCGGTGGGAAGCTTGATAACAGGGTTTTGTTTGGATGGATACTTGTTCCCGGGCTGCTGGTCATGGGTTATTCGTTTATAGACAGATCCAAGAAGGAGCAGGAGAGATTAAGAGAGGTTATGAATGAGCAGCTGGATCAGCTCATTATGACGGATCCGGTTACCGGCCTGTACAATTTAAGAAGTATGTATATGGATATACAGACACAGATATCGTATGCGGAGCGTAACAATAAGCAGATATGTCTCATGATCCTGAAGCCTAAATATGTTGAGGAAATGAAGGCGGTGCTTAAACAGGATGAATTCGATGAAGTGGTGGTAAGGCTGTCCAAGGCCGTATGTGATACGGTAAGGCTGGAGGATAAGGTTTATGCCATAGATTCCGAGGGAAGCTTCGGTGTTATATTAACCTGTGATCTTGCGGGCGCTGAACTCGTGGAGGAGAGACTGGCTGAGAAGCTGAAGGATGAGGAATTATACGATGGTGTGGATGAAGAGCATGATATCCGTGTTGAAATGATGCTCGGATGTGTACAATATGAGGACGAAATCGACAGGGATGCCATCCGGTTCAAGCGCATGGCCGAGGAAGCCCTCAAAGATCTGTGACATTTGTCTGTTCTGAATAGTTATTTCGGGAGTAATTAAGAAAGGATTTATATCATGAAATATTTTGTTACCGGCGGTGCCGGATTTATCGGTTCAAATATGGTGGACAGGCTGCTGAGTGAGCCTGAGAATGAGGTTGTCGCTTACGATAATTTCTCAACCGGAAGAAGGGAGTTTCTTGAGGAAGCTCTTAAAAATGTCAGGTTTAAGCTGGTTGAAGGCGATACACTCGATCTTGAAGCCATGACAGAGGCAATGAAGGGATGTGAATTCGTATTCCATTTTGCCGCCAATGCGGATGTACGTATGGGATGTGAGCATCCAAGGAAGGATCTTGAACAGAATACGATAGCAACCTATAACGTGTTGGAAGCAATGAGGGCCAATGATATAAAGAGGATAGGTTTCTCGTCAACAGGCTCCGTATATGGGGAAGCCGAGGTGATACCCACTCCCGAGGATGCGCCGTTTCCCATACAGACATCATTGTACGGAGCCAGCAAGCTCGCGTGTGAGGGACTGCTTGCGGCATATGCGGAAGGCTTCGGATATACGGCATACATCTTCCGTTTTGTTTCAATACTCGGTGAGCGTTATACACATGGTCATGTATTTGATTTCTGCAAGCGTCTTAAGGATGATCCGGATCATCTTCATATTCTGGGTGACGGACATCAGAAGAAATCCTATCTGTATGTGAAGGACTGTATGGAGGCAATACTGACCGTAGTACGTAATGCCAAGGAAAAGGTCAATATATACAATCTCGGAACGGATGAGTATGTGGAGGTAAATGATTCGGTAAGGTTTATCTGCGGTAAGCTTAATGTCAAGCCCGAATTCACTTATGCAGGCGGTGAAAGAGGCTGGATAGGTGACAATCCGTTTATATATCTTGATACAAAGAAGGTCCGTTCACTCGGATGGACACCCAAGGCAACAATAGAGGACGGGGTTGTTAAGACAGTCGAATATCTTATGGCAAATCCGTGGGTATTTGATGCAAGGGATTAGGTTTTATACGTACAGAG
>JAEEHY010000172.1 GCA_016281085.1 Lachnospiraceae bacterium | reverse complement strand
TATCATTCCAGATTATGCTTCCGGAAACATGAACAGTTTTTTCGGGTGTATGAGTAAGATATATTGTAGTACCCTTTACTTCACAGCTGTACCCTCCGGGTGGAGTCAGCGTAACTCCCTTAACCTTATATTCAAGGTTTGTTCTCCAGTTGTTGTCGGAAGCTCTAAGAATTACATCTCCTTTTTCTTCGGGTTCCGTACCTTCTTTGGTAAAAGTTACCGAAAGCCATGTCGGTCTCGTTCCGTCCGCATTATCTCCGTCATTCCAGACTGCACGAATACTGCTGCTGTCCGAAGTTTCCCATACAGCAGTGAAGGTAACATCATTCGTCACGGTAAAGGTATCATAAGGATAATAGCATTCGTTATCAGCTGCTTTCCAGTACTGGAAATAATTGCCGTCCGGATTCGGATCATCATATATACACTCAGGGATTGTTATCGGCGTGTTTTTCAGTACCGCATATATCTTCGGTGTCGTATCATCTTCACCTGACTTTACTGTTACTGTGCGGTATTCAATCCCGTCAAAGAAATTGGTGGACCATACCTGTCTTGCTACCTTTGAATTTTCACCATCCATATTTACAAGACCGATGAATTTACCGATACGGTCGGTAAGTAAACCTCCTTCACCAAACAGTACCGGAAGAACCTTATCCGCAATGTCAAGCGGTGTATTCGATGGCTCGTCCGTACCGTTGGTCCCTGCCGACATATAATAATTAAAGGCCGCTTTACCTGCGTCTGTCGGCAGAGGGTCATAACCATTTACTTCATAAAAATCTGTGAGATTTTTTATCTTGGTTTTGGCATCATCATGAAAGCTTCCGAAAACATCTTTAACGCCTCCCTCAATACCCGCACTATTATTAAGTCCGTAAATGATCTTACCCCTGCATTCCTTAAGCTGAGGATATCTCGTTAACCCTTTGGTATAATCTCCATCCTCAGTGTATAGATAAGGCTCTCCGGTCGAGGGATTTATTTCCTGCGAAAGGGCTCTTATATGTTTTTGTATCCTGCTCTTTGCTTCATCTTCATCCAGATCGATACCCTGAGCGTCGATATCTATTATTACTGTTTCTTCCGGATTTTCCTTCAGGAATTCCTTGATCCAGTCAAAAACTTTTGCCAGTGTCAGCGGATCATCGTTATGATCCATGGCATAATACGTGCCCATCATTTTATCTTTACCATGCATTATCCATAGATCTTTACCGTTATCAGACCTGCTCATATTGTCCGCATGGTATGTATTTACCCTGAAGTCGAATTTACGTATCCCGTCCTGAAGCTGTTCATCCACATAACGCCTCTGACATTTTGCAAACCCGTCTGTGATCGCTGTATACACATCATCCGAGAAATAGCTTATAAGCCCGCCAAAAGGACCGGAAAAAACGGTGATCACACCTTTTAATATCCAGGCTGCATATGATGTGCTTGTATTACCATGGATATTTGCTGTTCCCGAATCGTGTGTACCCGGAAGATTCACTTCGTTTAAGTATCTTTCTCCCGAAAGACCTGACATCCAGTCATTTCCCTTAAGTTTCTGCCAGTTGCGCTCCATCTGGCTGCTCTTTGGTATAAACGGATTGGCTTCTTCCTCCTCCTTGCTCGACTTCTTAAAAGCCGCTTCATAATCTTTGAGATATACTTCATGCTTATCATTTGAGAAAAATACCAAAGAAGGCTCGATCCCTTCATTATAATTGTTATAGTCTTTGGTAAAGGCTGTATCCAATCCTTCCTCTGTAGCGACTCCTATTCGTGCATACACAGCGCTGTCTCCCTCACCGGCATAAAGAGGACCTGTCACAGTGAGCTTTTTATCCTTTTTCAGATAAATGTCGCTTCCTCCGAGATTATCGGATATTTCTGTATTTCCACTGATATAAACATCATCGGTGCCGTCATCCACAAAGATACCGCTGCCGGACAGACCGGATAGGTTCCACGTTATACTTCCTCCTTTTACAGTCAGTTTGGCATCGCCTTCATCAATGTATATACCGCCGCCGTAATCCGCACAGCTGTTATCCTGTATCGAACAGTTATCAAGAGTGACAGCGCAATCTCTTACACGTATCGCACCTCCGGATACACCGGCATTGTTTTCCTTAAGTGTACAATCCTTAAGTTCGATATCCCCATCGGTAAATATGGCACCGCCGTCCTTTCCTGCTCTGTTAAGACCGATCGAGGTACCGGTTATACTTATCTTACCTCCTTTAACAAAGATACCGCCGCCGTCTTCCTTTACACTGTTTGCGGAAATCGAACCTCCGATTATGGTCATATCATTTGTCGTATAGATACCGCCGCCGTCAGCCTCACCTGTATTACCGATGATATTACAGTCGGTGAGTGTTGCACTTTGCCTGTTATTAATACCTACACCGCCTTTTTTATAAGAAGTGTTGGCGCTTATCTCAACTCCCTTAAACTCGATAGTACCTCCGTCATTGTACACTCCGCCTCCGTCTTCGGATATGTTGCCGGAAATCTTTCCGTTTTCCATGACTACCCTGCCGGCATATATTACCATGCCGCCACCGTCGTTTTCAGCCCGGTTTCCGCTTATTTCCGTATCCATAATGGTAAGCGTTTTACTCCCGGCCTCCACTCGCATACCGCCGCCGTCTTCTGTTTCGGAGCAGTTGCCGGTTACTTGTGAGTTCTTAATGATCGCATCACTGCCAAGGTGGACGATAAGTCCTCCTCCGTCGTTCTTTGAAGTGTTGCCGGAAATAACTGCGTTTTCTATCTCAAACATTCCGCTATCCGCACAGTGAATGCCACCTCCGGTGTCTTCGGCATAATTACCTACTACCGAACCGCCCTTCATGATGAGCTTGCCCTTGACAAAGATTCCGCCGCCATCACCATTACTGTCACTTTTTTCTTCGGAACGGTTACCCGTTATGGTACCACCCTCAATAATGCAGGTGGAATTCTTTTCTATCTTAATACCGCCACCTTCGTCATTGGTATTTCCGCCCGTAATGATGCCTGTACCAATGCTGTCTGTAATGGTCAGTGTTGCACCGTCTTTAACATTGATCACATGACCGTCTCCCGTGGATCCCGAGCGCTTCCTGTCCATTTTATGGCCATTCAGGTCGATCGTTATATCCTTAACATTATCACCGTCAACTTTGATGCTGTAATCTTCTCCTGAAGCATCTATATCTGCGCTAAGAGCTACAGTTTTACCATTGTTGTCACTATTGTCAACGTAATCCTGCAAAGCCTTCCAGCTACTGATTCGGCCATCAGCCGTTATTGCCCTGTGGCGAAGCTCACCGTCTGCAATTTCCAGTGAAGTCTCATAACTTTGCTCATTATATGTAAATATTCCGCCCGCAACCGTCACGCTGCCTGACGTTGTCAAACCATCCGTCAGTTTTGCACTGTCACTGTTGTCTGTCGTATCAATACTTTTTGCCGAAATGTCAATCTTTGCCCCAATGCTGCTGTCATCGCCGGCACTAAGAGCTCCGGTAATCTTAAGCACGTTACCTGATTCCAGAAGGATATTCTTTCCGACAGCCCCTTCATTACCTTTGATAAAAGGAGCACCGGACGCACTCAATTCTCCTCTTTTGCCGGCAAAAATACCACCGGCTTCCACAGTAGCCGTGTTACCCGTGATGATACCACCTGTAATAACAGCTTTAGCAGTATCCGTATCTTCATCTTCCAGATAAATTCCGCCGCCATTTACGGCTTCGTTATTATCAATACTGCCGCCTGTTACAGTAAGCTCACTTCCTCCGTGAACATAAACAGCTCCGCCTTTACCTGCTTTATTGCCTGTTATTTTACCGCTTTCGATTCTGCACATCGATCCGGTCTGCAAGTTGATGGCACCGCCTTTATCAGCCCATCCTCCCATGATCGTTCCGGTCTTTGCTTCAGAGCTGTCCCTTATGGTAAGAGAGCAGCCGTTATCCACGATAAAGACATGACCGTCCTTATCCATGCTTGAGCGGTTCATTTTTATGGAATGTCCGTTAAGATCGATCACCAGCCTCTTACCGGAGGGTAATGAAAGCATTTTATCATTTCCGGCACCTATCCAGTCCTGTGTTATGATAAGGACAGGCGCATCACCGGATCCTGCATCCGTATTGGCAGTGTCATTGATGAGCTTCTGCAGCCCCGGCCATACGGTATCCACAAGCTGACCTTCTCCGTCACCATTTCTGCATACAGTATATCCGTCATCAGAAACAAAGACACCGACAGGATCCAGATCCGGATTTGTATTCTTCATATTTGTGGTGAATGTCCCGCAATCATCTTCAAGGGATATATACACGATGGCTCCCTGAATGTCTCCGCTTATATTAAGTTTTTCACCATCGTACAGATATACGTTATTATTTGTATTACCCGAAACTGTCAGCGCGCCCTTTATCTTCAGTTCATCATCTACATAAATACCGCCTCCGAAAAGCTGTGCACTGTTATCTGTGATATCTCCGCCATCGATAAGTGTATCTCCATCTTCAACGTATATGGCGCCGCCATTTCCCTGCAGATCACTGCTTGACTTTGCTTCGTTTTTTATCATATTGGCACTCAGGATGGTCATTTTATTATCAGCCTGATAAATACCGCCACCCTGTGCCGCCTTGTTAGAGTCAAATGTACAGTTTTCTATTATTGCATCGCCCTTACTGAACACAGCTCCTCCCTTGGAATCCGCTCTGTTCCCTGTGAATGTACAGCGTGTGAGAGTAATGTTGGACTTATTATAAACTGCACCCCCGCTATCCTTAGATGACCGGTTGTTCGTAAACGTACAGTCAGTCATTTGGGTTGTACCCTTATTGTTGACGCCTCCGCCGCTTTCACTGCGTGAATTATTATCAGAAAAGCTTACATTTTCCGCAGTAAAGGTGGTATTGGATGTGACCATGATCCCGCCGGCATCATCTCCGGAATTACTGTTCAACTCGCCGCCATTCATATGTATGGTTCCGGAATTAAGATAGATCCCACCTGCATAATCATCGGCGCTGTTACCGCGTATGACCGTATTGTTGACAGTAAGTGTTTTACCGTGCGCATCAAGGCAAAGACCGCCGCCGTTCGCCCGAACAAGTACTCCTCTATTATTGGTAAACTGCACTGTCCTGTTATCGGCAATGATACAATTGCTGATGACACTGTCCTGTTTGATACGGAGCATGAGACCTCCGCCTCCGGATCCTTCCTCATTGTTAAATGAGCTGTTTCCGGAGATAACAACATTATTAAGATCTATGGTGCCTGTATCCTCTACATAAATACCACCACCTTCATCAGCGGCTTCATTGCCTATGACAGAACCGCCTGTCATTTTAAGAGTGCCCCAGACATAAATACCGGCGCCGTCCTTTTCAGCCTTATTGCCTTTGATCGTACCGCCTTCAATGATACATGTTGAATCTTCCTCGATCTTGATACCGCCGCCGTCGGTTGCATAACCGCCAGTCAACACACCTGTGCCGGCACTGTCTCTTAAGGTCAGTTCTCCATGGTTCTTAACATTGAAAACATGTCCGTCTCCGTTCGATGACGAACGCTTCCTGTCCATCTTATAACCGTTAAGATCCACGATGACTTTCTTGCCGTCAACCTTGATACTGTCATCATTGGTACATTCAATATCGTTTGAAAGAGTGATGATATCTCCTTCTGAAGCATTGTTTATGGCATCCTGTAAACCTTCCCAACTGTCTGCATAATCACCTTCGATATTCTTAAGATATATTCTCTTTACATTATCTTCATTTCTTATCTCAAGCCGGTCATTTCTGCCTTCGTAAGTAAATATCTTAAGTGCATCAGCTTCGCTTACGTTACCACCCAGATCTCCGGTGATGGGAGCTGCAGTCGTATCAGTGGTCACGTCAAGTGAAGCGTTTTCTTCAAGATTTCCGGCAACATCTATCACACTGCCGCCTTTTAGGAGGATATTTTTTCCAATTACAGAAGCATTACCGGAAACAGACGACGCACCCATTATATTAAGTGCAGACTGCGAGTCCGATGAGCCGATCCATATACCGCCGGCTTCCGTGTTTGCAGTGTTTGATGTGATATTTCCATTAAGATTAAGAGTACCGCCCTCGATATATATACCGCCACCTTTATCTGCCTGATTCGATGAAACATCGCCACCGTTATTAATCTCTCCGGCCGCGAGGTAAATACCGCCGCCTTTTCCGGCCGCATTGTTACTATTGATGACAGCCGTTTCTTCGATTTCTACAGAACCCTCCGAATATATACCACCACCATCAGGCGCATTGTTGTTTTCAACTTTACCGGCTTTTATGGTTACATTGCCCCCATTGTTCACACGGATTCCTCCACCGCCGGTATTACCCTTATTACCCGTTATACTGCCGTTTTCAAAAATAAATACCGCACCGTCTTCAACTGATACTCCGCCTCCGGCTCCGTAACCTCCGCATACCTTTCCTCCACCGGCTTCCGATGAGTCCATGATGGTCAGATTTCCCTTAACTGTTATGGCTTCGCCGTTTTCTTTATATGAATTAAGGCCCCGGTCGAGCTTATGGCTGTTTAAGTCGATTGTTAAAGTCTTTCCCTGGGGAATCGTCAGGGTTTTATCTTCGGCCTGGGCTTTATAATCTTTATCCAGAGTGATCACAGCATTCTCGGGCGCTGTGTCAATATCATGCTGAAGGCTGCCCCATGATGAAGAAATAAATTTCGCTTCTCCGCTATCATCAAGAACAATGGAGTATCCGATCTCGGGAACAAAATAATCGACCGGATCTTCTCCGGCGTTATATTCAGTAAATCCCTCCGTAAATACTCCGCTCAGAGCTTCAAAGACCATGCGGAATTTTGATTTATTATTTCCATCAGAAAGTGGGCCGGTGATCTTAAGCTTCCTGCCTGTAAGAAGATAGATATCACTGACTTTATTATCCGTCATTGTATTGACACCGCTTAAATCCACGTTGCCTTTGCTGCCTACATATATGCCGCCTCCGGCCTTAATTCCCGTATTATTGTTTATGGTATTGCTCGACAGCACTGCCCTGCCGTTGTTATCGACACAGATGCCTCCTCCATGATCTTGTGAAGTATTTCCGTCTATGGTGCAGTTTTCCAGGGTTATGACGTTCTCCGTATAAATACCTGCTCCGCTTAATGCAGAGGTATTATTACTTATCCGGCAGGAAGTAACTGTGGCATTACCCTTATTGTTAATGCCCGCCCCACCATATTTAATCGTTTTATTGCCGTTTATCGTTACATTGTTAAGCCGGATGGTACTGTTATCGTTATATATACCTCCGCCATCCACGGCGGTGTTATTATTTACAGAGCCGCCCTCCATGACTATCGTTCCGGAATCCACATTGACTCCACCGCCCTGATCATCGGCCGTATTATCGTTTATATCTGTATTATTTACAGTCAGAGTTTTCTTATCCGAATTCAGTTTCAGTCCGCCACCGTCCGTCCCGGATCTGTTTCCTGAGATAACACAATCGGTTATACTTCCGTCCGTAGCAAGGTGAACATTCAGTCCGCCGCCGTCATCATCTGAAAGGTTGTCTTTAATATTTACATTACTGAGCTCAAGCTTTCCTGTGTATTCCACATAAATACCGCCGCCTTCATCTTCTGCTTCATTGCCTGCTATGACGCCGCCATTCATTATAAGAGTACCCCACGCATAAATGCCGCCGCCGTCCTTGCTTGCCTTATTTCCCGAGATCGTGACATTTCCATCAATGATACAGGTGGAATCTTTCTCAATCTTGATCCCGCCGCCATCGGTGGCATAACCGCCTGTCAGCATACCTGTACCGACACTGTCTTTAAGGGTTAGGGTTGCTCCGCCCTTTACGTTAATAACATGCCCGTCGCCTTCACTCGACGTGCGTTTTCTGTCCATCTTATGACCGTTAAGATCCAGGGTTATTGTCTTACCATTCACCTTGATACTGTCATTGTCGGTACAATCGATGTCATTTGAAAGCGTGATAATGTCTCTGTCAGAAGCCGAGTTTATGATGTCCTGTAATTCTTCCCATGATGTAACCGAGGATCCATCCGCCTGGGTTTCAAGGAAGGTATTCTCAGATTCTTCCGGTTTGTCTACTATGGGTTCGGTTTCACTTGTATCGTCACTCCCGGCTTCGGGAATGATGTCCATGGAACCTTCCGGCTCAAGCAGTGTGATCTCAGGTTCTGTGATCACTGCATCATTCACGGAATCTTCCGGTTCATTAATAACGATCTCCGGTTCTAAGATGAGCTCATCTCCCTGATCAATGATCACATCCGGAGAATCTTCCTGATCAATTATCACATCCGGGGAAACCTCCTGATCAGTAATAATGCTTTCATTTGCATAAACGTTAGCTGAAGGCAGTGTATATGTAGCCGTTATGATCGTTGCCATAAGTGTTGCAAGTATTCTTTTTGTAATATATCTTTTCATCAAACCACTCCTTTGTTTCAACCGGTGTTGAACTGGTACAATTATTTATGACTTTCTGAATGCAAACAAGGAAATGCATTCAGAAATCATGCGTTCCGCATGACACGTCTCTGCTTTCAGCAGAGCCTGGTCGAATACGAATAGCGAATTTCTGATGAAATTCGCTATTCTATACGCTCTGAAGAGCACAAAAGGAAATAGCATACCCTAAAAAAGTTATCGGACGCTTACCGTAAATTATTTATAGAAAGCGAAAAATAAGACCGGAACTGCCTTATACAAATTCCGGTCATGATCAAAGGCATATGTGTTTCGCCAAGCAGGTTATACAACACCTCTGCCTTTGGTTATCGTTTTACTCCTATAACCTCTCCCATTTTGACTGAAATCTCCAGATCAGTCCCCATTGCCTTCTTAATATCCGGCCTGAGACTCACTTTTTCCTTAGGGATCAAAACGATAACTGTTGATGCCCCATACTCAAAATATCCCTTTTCTTCTCCCCGTAAGATACCGCCTCGTGACTTCTTGTGGTTTACTATCCTGCCAACGAGCATGGCACCGACTTCCATCTGAACACATCTCCCGAAATTCTTCGTATCTATTACCGAATATTCCCTTGTATTTTCGACAAAAACGGGATAGTCCCTAAGTGCTGCCGGTCTTACGGTATGATAAAAGCCTTTAATGGCCCTGTTGGGATACCTTGTTCCGGATTCAAAATATATGTACCTGTGATAATGCTCCACGCATAGTCTGTAGACAAAACAAAGCCCGCCTTCATAATGATTAGCAAGTATGCTGTCCCTAAGCAGCGACCGGACGGTGAACTTACTCTGCTTTGCGGGGATCACCGTACCATCATTTATCCTGATAACTTTTAAAAGCCCGTCACACGGCGCAATAAGATTATCATCGCTCATATCTAAAGGGCGGAGCTCACTTCGTATCTTTCTGCGAAAAAAATCATTAAAACAGTTTATATCCGTCAGAATATAGTCTGTCGGGTTTATTCCTGCACTACGGACAAACGGCTTGATCAAACATCTCGAAAGTCTTGTATCAAGGATGCAGCCCGACAACCTTGAAACCGGTTCGCTGATAAGCGGTTTCAGGATCATCCTGCCGATAACCGTGTTATATAATTTCTCTTCTATGCCCATTTTCCTATTCATTACTCAAAATCAATAATATTGTAATCATCTCTGCTATTCCTATCAGGATCATGATCGCGATTCCAAGCTTCCCGGGTTTTTTGACCTTAATATTAAGAATAAATGCCACGGCAGTGACGAGTAACATAAAGAAATAGAACATTACCAGATCAAAGCTGACAAAATTATGTATGATCATTATCAACGGAAACACCAGTGCTGCAGAGGTAACAGGTACACCAAGATAGTATACCGCCCCGGTTTTTTCACTTTCTTTTCTACGTTCCTCCTCTGTTGCGTTAAAATACGCAAGCCTTATAAGGGCAGCCAGAACATAGAAAATAGCAATCGTGATCAGAAGCACCAATACACCCATGTTTCCTTCATAATCCTGTCTTCTTACAAGTTCGGTAAATATCCCGCTTCTTCTGAGTTGCGCAATTCCTATAGCCGCAGGCAGAACCCCGAATGCTATCAGATCCGAAAGCGAATCAATCTGAACTCCGAAATTTTTTTCCATTTCAGTCCTGGACTTTTTGGTTCCGGCAACCTTTCCGTCAAAAGCATCCAGCAGTCCGGAAATCATCAAAAACACAACACCCAGATACGGGTGTCCCAAACCTGTCATTGAAGTAATGATACCGATCACTCCCGATATCATTGAAATATATGTAAGAATAACAGTATAATCATATACGCCTATCATTTTCTTCTCCTGATCAAATATCCTGCCAATGTGATGATACCACACACAATTACGCATAAATAAAATGTAATACCCCGGCTTATCATCTCAACCTGATAAGCCATATCCGTTCCCATTATATTTCTGAAACCATCCAGCATCAGATAATCCGAAACACCCATGCCACCGGGGATGGGAACATAATTATAACCTATATTAATTAAACACTGACCGGAAAAAACCGATGAAGCAAGCCTGATATTTCCACCCGCAGAAAGAAAAAGAAACATCGGTACAAGTATCTGTGAAGCACGCTGGATAAAGTTCCATAAAAACACTTTCGCAAGGAGAGCCGGTTTCCCGGAAATAAGCACAGAACAGTCGGAATACTCTTCCCCCATTTTTTTCAGTTTTATTACCGCTTTATCAGCGGACTTAATTATTTTCTTTTTTTCAAATAGCAATACAAATCCGCACAAAGAATCAAATATTTTTTTTCCGTTCTTTAAAACAATAAAAAAGAATAACGATAAAAGGATCAGTACAATTGTCCCAAACAGTATAAATGCTTTGGAAATCCCGCCAAACTGAATTATCGTGCCGGGCGAGATGATAACAGCCATAAGTCCGAGAACACCAAGGGATGCATTATACATTATTAAATTCAGTACCAGTGCCGCTGTTGTCAATCCTGCAGGGACACCGTCTTTTATCATAAAAAACGCACTTGCGGGCTGCCCTCCGGTGGCCGATGGCGTAATAGCGGAAAAATAGACATCAGATGTGCTGTAGACCAGGCATTCCGACCTTTTCTTTTCTATGCCCGAATCGCAGAGTATTGTCCTGATAGCCAAACCTTCAAACCATACATATGATGCAGCCGCCAAAACACTGATCATAAAAAATGTAATATTTGAATCTGAAACGAAAGTCACTAACTGGCCGAATGTAACATTCCTGTTTTGTTTCATAATAGCATAAATAGTAAAAAAAGCCAGCATAATACTTATAACTGACCAGATTATTTTGCCAAGAGCTTTGTTTTTAACCTTCACTACGGTCTGTTCTCCTTATTTGCAACACGCTTCATATTCCCCCTTGTTCTTAAATGTATCCGGCTTTTTCTCAGACAGCATTATACTACCTAAGCCGGTACTATACAACAAAGCGCCTGTAATGCAGGAATAACCCCGAAATTACAGATATTGCATGTATCTATGTATATAGAGCCGGTACAGTTTGGATCACAGTAAAATAAAACCCCGCAGTCCGTGGTTATGATATGATATGTACCCAGAATCCTGGACACATATTTATGAACTAGGCGGAACACATGGATGCTTCCCTGTATTTTACAGGTGGCATCCATTTTGTTTTTG
>JAEEHY010000012.1 GCA_016281085.1 Lachnospiraceae bacterium | reverse complement strand
AGTTATTAAGTAATAGTTAGTAAAATTATAGATGATGTTTTATAAGTGATCCACCTGCTTACCTTGCCGGTAGATCATCCGGCAATATTTTCTGGCTGCCTTTGTTTCATGGGCAGAAGGAAACTGACTTTCTAAGGTCAGAAATACGGCCGGATATGGGAGCAGAGGATATAGAGAAAATGAGTCTTGATGAAATTAACATAGAGAAGATAACAGGGTTCAAGTCCCATATGCTCCATAGAATTATAAAAGAATAAGCATCTGCTTCGGCAGGTGCTTATTTTTATTTGAAAAGTTATCTTGGTGGATCGTTACATAACCATTGGTCTATGCTCTCAAAGAACGTCCTCACTATATCCACGCCAAGCTTCTGGAGTGCATCAGACAGACTGTAGACCATCATGGCTACATCATCAGGCTTCTTTAAGAAGTTTTCCTGTACCTCAAGTATTTTTCTGATGAAATTCTCCGATAAATGCGTTATACTATCCTCATACATAAAGCAACACCTCTTTCTGTTTGTATTTTTTTGGCGATTAGTACTTTATCACAGAAGAGGTGTTCTTTATTACTGAATATTTAATTTTCCAAGTAAAACTTTACGCTAGCTTCTTTTTCTGCTTACCCGGTTTCTTACCCCCGGCAAAAGCGTTCTCTCTTTCGGTCTTTTTCCGGGCATCCTCAAGTGCCTTCTCCGGGCATCTGCTGTACAGACAGGTCATGAAATATATCTTCTTTATCAGTGTCCTGGAGAAAGCATTCTTATCCATTCTCCATACCCAGTTGCCTCCCAGAGTCGAAGGTATGTTGATACGCGCCTCTGAGCCGAGCGCCAGGAAATCGTGCATCGAAATAATACAGGTATCCGCAACCGAACCCATCGCAAGCCTGATGTAATCCCATGCAAGTTCCTCTCCCGTATGGCCGGCATTGTTAAGATAATCATCGGCATACTTCCTGTCAGCCCCGGATATGCTGTCATACCATCCGAGTATCGTATCATTGTCATGTGCACTTGTATAAACGATACTGTTCTTCACATAATTATGCGGAAGGTAGTCGCTGTCCTCTCTTGAATCGAAGGCAAACTCAAGCACCTTCATTCCCGGGAAGCCCGTATCCTTTACAAGCTTAAGCACCGAGGGTGTCAGGAAGCCCAGATCCTCGGCTATGACGTTTACATCTCCCAGCTCCTTCTTTACAGCGCGGAACAGTGCATATCCGGGTCCCTTGACCCATTTGCCGTCAACAGCGCTCTCAGCTCCGTATGGAATCGAATAGTATTCGTCAAAGCCCCTGAAGTGGTCTATCCTCACTACATCATAGAGAGTCAGGCAGTGGCGTATCCTCTTGATCCACCATGCATATCCGGTCTCCTTATGATATTTCCAGGCGTACAGCGGGTTCCCCCACATCTGTCCCGTAGCCGAGAAAGCATCGGGCGGCGTTCCCGCAACAGCTATGGGCAGGCCTTCTTTATCGAACTGGAAGAGCTCGGGCTCAGCCCAGGTGTCAGCACTGTCAAATGCAACATAGATCGGTATATCTCCGATTATTTCGATCCCGTTTCCGTTGGCGTATGCCTTAAGAGCGGTCCACTGCTTGTCGAACTCATACTGGATGAATTTATAGAACTCAATCTCGTCCGCGTACTTCTTTCTGTACTCATCTATTGCCTTCTTGTCGCGTCTTCTTATATCCTCATCCCACTCGATAAAGCTTACTCCGCCGAAGGAATTCTTCACTGTCATATACAGAGCGTAGTCATCCAGCCAGAACTTATTGGCACTGACGAACTTCCTGTAACCCGGCTCCTTAGAGGGATCGAATCTCTTAAATGCAGACTTAAGGACCTTGAAACGCGACAGATATATCTTCTCGTAATCTATACGGTACGGATCACTGCCCCAGTTATATTTCCTGCATTCCGCTCCGGTCAGAAGACCCTCCTCAACGAGGGTATCAAGATCTATAAAGTACGGATTACCCGCAAAGGTCGAGAAAGACTGATAGGGCGAATCTCCGTAGCCTGTGGGACCGAGAGGAAGTATCTGCCAATAGCTCTGTCCCGAAGCCTTAAGATTATCTATGAACTTATATGCTTCCTTCGAGAAGCAGCCTATGCCGTATTTGCCGGGAAGAGAGGCAACTGGCATCAAAACACCGTTTTTTCTCATTGTTTTTTATACCCTCCTTATGATCTATCAACCCTTTACAGCTCCCTCTATCATACCTTCCATGATCTGCTTCTGGGCGAACAGGAAGAGGATCACTATAGGTATTATTGCCAGCAAAGCCGCAGCAAGAATGAGGTTCCACTGCTTAACGTACGAACCGACGAACGCCTGTACCGCTACCGGAAGTGTCTTTACCTTACCGTTCTTTTATGTTATGCTCTTATTTTGTCTTCCAGATATCTCTGTCATATTCCGCAATGGTTCTGTCTGATGAGAAGAATCCTGCCTTTGCTATATTAACAAGCATCTTCTCTCTCCAGCTCTCCTGATCCTCGTAATCAGCGAAGGCCTGATCCTTAACCTTAATGTAGTCCTCGAGATCGAGCAGAGCCATAAACCAGTCCTTGCCGACGATCTCGTTATACAGTCTCTCAAGATTCTCCCTGTCGCCCACCTTAAGAGCTTCCTTGCTTATGATGAAATCAACAGCCTCCCTGATGACCATGCTCTTCTCATAGTAATCCTTAGCTACATAATCAGCCTTGGCGTAATGCTCTATAACGGTATCCGAATCCTCGCCGAATACATAGATATTGTCCTTGCCCACAAGATCGCAGATCTCCACGTTGGCGCCGTCCATTGTACCCAGGGTTACTGCACCGTTGAGCATGAACTTCATATTTCCCGTACCCGAAGCTTCCTTGCTGGCGAGTGATATCTGTTCTGAAATATCGCAGGCGGGAATGAGCTTCTCCGCATAGCTTACATTGTAATTCTCAACCATAACCAGCTTGATATAAGGCGCTGCCTCGGGATCGTTATTGATAATCTCCTGAAGCACGAGAAGAAGATGGATGATATCCCTTGCTATCACATAAGCGGGAGCAGCCTTGGCTCCGAAGATGAAGGTCATGGGACGAACGGGCTTCTTTCCTGCCTTGATCTCAAGATACTTGTGGATTATGTAGAGCGCGTTCATCTGCTGGCGCTTGTACTCATGCAGACGCTTGATCTGTATATCGAATACGGAATCCGTATTGAGCTCAATGCCCTCCTTATCCTTTATGTATGCGGCAAGCTCCTTCTTCTTATCCTTCTTGATGGAGGCGATCCTGTCAAGAACCTCCTTCTCTCCCTTATGCTTAAGAAGCTTCTGAAGCTCATCCGCATCCTTCTTCCATCCTTCTCCTATAAGCTCCGTGATGTAATCCGACAGCTCACGGTTACAGGACATAAGCCAGCGTCTGAAGGTAATACCGTTGGTCTTGTTGTTGAACTTCTCGGGATAAATATCGTAGAAATGCTTAAGCTCCGAGTTCTTAAGGATTTCCGTATGCAGGGCTGCAACACCGTTGATCGAATATCCGTAATGGATATCGATATGTGCCATATGAACCCTGTCATCATCATCTATGATCCATACCTTCTCATCGCGGTACTTGCGCACGATCAGTCTGTCGAGCTCCTTGATGATCGGAACGAGCTGAGGAACTACCTGCTCGAGGTAATCAAGCGGCCATTTCTCAAGAGCTTCCGCCAGTATCGTATGGTTAGTATATGCACAGGTCTTGCTTACAACATCAATGGCCTCCTTCATCGTGAAGCCTTCCTTAACGGTAAGCAGCCT
>JAEEHY010000171.1 GCA_016281085.1 Lachnospiraceae bacterium | reverse complement strand
GGAAGCTATGACAGGAATTCGATCGATTATCCCGCGATAGGCAAGGCCACGGCTGAGGCGGTAGCAAGCGGGGAGTGTGACAAGGGCATAGTCCTCTGCACAACCGGAATAGGCATTTCCATAGTTGCGAACAAAGTGAAGGGCATAAGGGCTGCACTCTGCAATGACTGTACCAGCGCGAAGCTTACAAGGATGCACAATGATGCGAATGTACTTGCTTTGGGTGGTGGTGTTATCGGTCCCAATCTTGCACTTGACATTGTAGATATATTCTTTTCTACTGAGTTCTCGGGAGAGGAGAAGCATGTCCGCCGTCTGTCACAGGTGGCTGAAATTGAAGAGGAACGCGGATAGGTTGTTTTTGATCCGCAGTTAAACGCGGTTTTCTGTGATGACAAAGGAGCAAGAGGGATATTATGAGTGATAAGAGAGAGGATTACATCTCGTGGGATGAGTATTTCATGGGTGTGGCAATACTGTCGGGAATGAGATCCAAGGATCCGAACACACAGGTCGGGGCGTGTATTGTCAGTGAAGACAACAAGATATTATCCATGGGTTACAACGGATTCCCCAAGGGATGCTCGGATGATGATTTTCCATGGTGCAGGGTGGGAGATCCGCTTAACAATAAGTATTTCTATACAACCCACAGCGAACTGAATGCCATACTGAATTACAGGGGCGGGGGAACGCTTGAGGGAGCCAAGCTGTATGTCACGCTGTTCCCGTGCAATGAATGCGCCAAGGCCATAATCCAGGCAGGTATTAGGACCATAGTATACGACTGCAATAAGTACGAGAATGAACCCAGCACCATTGCATCAAGAAGGATGCTGGATGCTGCCGGTGTGCGATATTATCAGTATAAACACACAGACAGAAAGGTTGAACTCACACTGTGAGAACAGTTTATCCGGTAAAAGGAAAAAGAATACACAGGTTCATATGCGGATTTGTTGTATTGTCCCTTGTGTTTGGTCTGTGTACGACCGATGTGTCGGGAGAGACGACCTCCGAGAAGATCAAGAAGGCTGAAGAGCTTAAGAAGGAGACTGAGGAGCAGAAGAAGGCGGTTGATGAAAAGAGAGAGGATCTTGAGGATACCAAACAGCAGCTCCAGGATTATCTTAATAAGCTCAACGGTGAACTTGAACAGATTAGCGACAATCTGGATAAGATCGAGGAACGCATCAGGGATAAGGAAACAGAGATAGTTCAGACCAAGCTTGATATAGAAGCGGCAAAGATAGATGAAAAACGGCAGTATGAACTGATGAAGAGACATCTTAAGGCGGTTTACGAAAGAGGTAATCCGTCTTTGTTTGAGACCTTTTTAAAGACTTCCAATTACGCTGACTTTCTTAATAAGGCCGAGTATATAAGCAGGATTGAGGAATACGATCAGGGTATGTTTGATGTTCTTGCCAATCAGCGCAGGACAATCGAAGAAAAGGAAAAGGTTTTAAGCGAAGAGGTTGAGCAGCTTAACGAACTGTATGATGATTCGAAGGCTGAGAAGAATAAGGTGAGTACGCTTGTTAATTCGACTTCCGGAACCATAGCTGCAACGAGCGGTGCCATCAGTGCCGCGGAGATCGAGCAAAAGGCATATGAGAATGAGCTGCAGATACAGGAAGCAAATCTTGCCGCTCTTAACAAACAGCTCGAAGAAGAGAAGGCCATGATAGCAAAGGCCAATTCGATGTCATGGAGTAATGCGTCGGATCTGGGATTTGACGTAAGCGACAGGGAGCTTCTTGCCTGCCTTATATACTGTGAAGCGGGCGGTGAGCCGTATACGGGACAGGTGGCCGTAGGTTCGGTCGTCATCAACCGTATGAGAAGTGCGGCATACCCCAATACCATGGTCGGAGTCATATATCAGAAAGGTCAGTTCACTCCCGCAAGGAGCGGCCGCCTCGCAACGCGGTTATCGCTTGGCGCTACCGAATCCTGTTACCGTGCGGCTGATGAAGCCATGGCCGGAGCACAGCCGGTAGGTAACTGTCTGTATTTCAGGACCAAGATCCCGCAGATACAGGGTATAATCATCGGCGGTCATGTTTTCTACTGATCGTTGAGTGCAAATTCATTTATCATGTGCTTATAGCGTTCAAAATCCTCGCTGTATACAATCTTGAGCAGCTTGTCCAGGCTTGTTAAAAGAGAGATTATATCCTCGGTCGGAAGCTTGTCCTTCCTCAGTGCGATCGCGATCTCGTCAATGTCCACAACCTTGACGAAGCCGTCGGGGAACATGATGACATCGGCAAGAAGATCGGTGAATACATAGGTATTGGTTTCGCTGTCGTGCTCGGTCTTGATGATATCACAGTACCAGTACAGCAGAGAATTGTCTTCCTTAAGGAATTTGCTTACTTTGTATCCCTCCTTCAGGAAATAACACGAGTAGCCGTGGTGGAGATTCTTCTTGGGATGCAGAGTGTTCCATTTCGTGATGATATAATCATCATTCATAGTCAGGATCTCATCATCCTTCAAAAGAACACACTCTTCAGGGATGATCCTTTTTCTGTAGAAAACCGGTTTATCCATTATGAACCTCCTTACAGGAACTGTTTTCTGTAAGTATAACAGCATAGGATGGGATTGTCTAACACTTATTGCGTTATTTTTGAAAATGTATAACTATTTCATATCCGTTTCCAAAAGTAACAACTAATTTGCATGGAATTTAAGTCCGGCCCGGGGAAAATACGAAGTATTTTGAGCCTGTTCCGAACAGTCATTGTGTATTTATAAAAGTACATATCTAAAAATATAGACATTTTATGAAAAAATTGGTATATTTAAAGCGATAATCATTTGAAAGCAATACTTTGCGGACGAAAGGTAACAGTTGTGAATTATGATAAAGGAGTATACCGTTCTTTAACACAGATATTGCAGTTTGGGATCAACATGCTGGTTCCGATCGTAATATGCACCTTCTTAGGCATTGGTCTTGACAGGTTTTTTCACACATCCTTTCTGGTTATCATCCTTTTTTTCTTAGGCGCGGCAGCAGGCGCACGGAATGTGTATATATTTGCGAAGCAGATATTTGACAGACCGCCTGTACATGACGAGGTCAGGGTTCGCAGATCCGGCAACGGTAAGCATGACACACAGGATACGGGGGACAGTGATGTTACATCAGCTTCGAAGTAACAGGACGCTTCAGGAACTGATAGCCGGAGCTGTCATGTACTGTGCTGTTTTTGAAATACCGCTGCTCATTTTCACGCAGAGAAGGCTGTACCATTCCATGGGACTTGCGGCGGGACTTATCGTATGCATCTTTGTGGCGGCCAATATGGCAGATACCATTGATGTCGCGGTTGATCTTGATGAGAAGAGCGCGAAGGCTTATCTTCAGAAGAAATCATCATTGCGGTATCTGGTGATCTGTGTGGCGCTTCTGGCAGTACAGTTTCTTAAGATAGGTAATCCGCTTACATATATTGCGGGAATAATGGGGCTTAAGATAGGAGCCTATCTGCAGCCTTTTACTCATAGAGTGACAGAAAAGATAATTCATAAGGAAGGTGAAACTTCAGATGGGTAATTATACACTTCTTTTATCCGGCGATGTGGATTTCATGATCAAGGGGATCTTCTCGTATAACTGCTTCGGACATGAGGTATGGATCACGACAACCCATGTATGTACACTTGTTGTAATGCTTCTTCTTGTAGTATTTGCGGCAATAGCCGGCAAGGCTGTAAAGAAGGCAAACGAGGATGAAGCACCGGGAATGTTTCTTAACATTGTTGAGCTGCTGATGGATTTCCTTGATGGTGTTATAAGCAGCACAATGGGAAAGAATGCATCCAAATTCGTTAATTATATCCTTACTCTGTTTTTCTTTATCTTTATCAGTAATATATCCGGACTGTTCGGACTTCGTCCCCCGACAGCCGATTACGGTGTAACATTTCCACTGGGTGTTATAACCTTCAGCCTTATAACATTTAACAAGTTCAAGCACCAGAAGGTGAGCGGAGTTATAAAGGGTCTGTGCGATCCCTGGGTTTTCTGGCTCCCGATCAACCTGATAGGCGATTTCGCGGTACCTGTTTCTTTGTCCCTTCGTCTTTTTGCGAATGTATTATCGGGTACTGTCATGATGGCACTGTATTACGGATTGCTGCCTATTTTCGTTAAGATAGGTATTCCGGCCGTGCTTCATGTTTACTTCGATCTTTTCAGCGGAGCTATTCAGACATACGTATTCTGTATGCTGACGATGACATATGTATCGGATGCCATCGGTGAGGGTTGAATCCAAAACGGCGATAATACACAGTATTTGAGCCGGTTTTGAATAGTACATTATTTTTATAAAATATAAAAGTAGCAAGGAGGAAATTTCCATGAATATTTCAGGTGAAGAGTTCATCAAGGGTTGCTCAGCCATCGGTGCAGGTCTTGCGGTTATCGCAGGTATCGGTCCCGGTGTCGGCCAGGGTATTGCGGCAGGTCATGCGGCAGCTGCGGTAGGGCGTAATCCGGGAGCTAAGTCGGATGTTACATCTACGATGCTTCTTGGTCAGGCTGTTGCCGAGACAACAGGTCTGTACGGACTTCTTATCGCGATGCTGTTATTATTTGTTAAGCCTCTTGTATAAGATAAGATGATAATTACCGGAAGGAGGCAAATAATTGGATGGAAAGATTATTTAATCTTGATTTCCAACTGCTGCACGATGCGGTTCTGACTGCGGTTTCGGTATTCTTTCTGTTCATGCTGCTGTCTTATCTTCTGTTTGATCCCGTGCATGAAATGCTTAAGAAGCGCAGGGAAAAGATACAGAATGATATAGACACGGCCAAGAAGGACAAGGAGGATGCCGGTGCTCTTAAAGCTGAATATGAAGACAAGCTTAAGAACGTCGGTGCTGAAGCTGAGGAGATACTTTCCGATGCAAGGAAACGTGCAACAACCAATGAGAATCATATAATAGCCGAGGCCAAGGAAGAGGCTGCCAGGATCATTAAGCAGGCTCATATCGAGGCTGAGCTTGAGAAAGAAAAGGCCAAGGATGAGATCAAGAAGGAAATGATCGAGATCGCATCACTGATGGCAGGTAAGGTTGTAGGCGGCAGGATGGATACCACTGTACAGGATGCTCTTGTGGAAGAGACGCTTAGAGAAGTAGGTGATAAGACATGGCAAAGCTAGTATCAGCCACCTATGCGGATGCATTGTTTGAGACGGGAATAGAGGACGGTACCTTGGACAGCCTCTATGATGAAGCTCATGCCGTGCAGCAGATACTTAAGGACAATCCTGATTTTTCAAGGCTTATGAATCATCCCAAGATTCTCAGGGAGGATAAGGAGCAGATAGTTGAATCTGTGTTTAAGGGGCGTTTGAGTGACGAGTTCACCGGCTTCCTCAAGCTTATCGTAACCAACAGAAGATATTCTGAGATAGATTCCATACTTGAATATTTTATACTTAAGGTGAAGGAGCATAAGAAGATAGGAATTGCTTATGTCACAACACCTCTTAAGCTGTCTGACAGCCAGAAGGAGGCTGTTAAGAGCAGGCTTCTTGATACTACCGGTTATGTGTCAATGGAAATCAATTACGATATTGATGAATCCCTTATCGGAGGAATGGTGATAAGGATAGGTGACAGGGTAGTGGATTCAAGCATAAAGAACAAGCTTGAAGGATTAAAGAGGGAGCTTGTCTCAATACAGTTGTAGTATGAATTGCGGAGCACTTCGGATTAAGCTGAGGCTCTGCGAGAATAGAAACATAGAAAGGTGCGTACAGATCCATGAATTTAAGACCGGAAGAAATAAGTTCTGTAATTAAGGATCAGATTAAGAGATATGCCGGTGAGCTGGAGGTATCCGAAGTGGGTACTGTTATCCAGGTTGCAGACGGTATCGCACGTGTTCACGGACTCGAGAAGGCGATGATGAATGAGCTTCTTGAATTCCCGGGCGGAGTGTTCGGCATGGTGCTTAACCTTGAGGAAGACAATGTCGGTGCGGTTCTGCTTGGCGCGGACAAGAACATAAACGAAGGTGATACCGTTAAGACAACGGGACGTGTTGTTGAGGTCCCGGTCGGTGATGCAATGCTCGGACGTGTTGTAAATGCTCTTGGTCAGCCGATCGACGGCAAGGGTCCCATACAGACTGATAAATATCGTCAGATTGAACGTGTTGCTTCGGGTGTTATCACGAGGAAGTCGGTAGATACACCGTTGCAGACCGGTATTAAGGCTATCGATTCAATGATCCCGATAGGAAGAGGTCAGCGTGAGCTTATCATAGGTGACAGACAGACAGGTAAGACCGCGATAGCGATAGATACAATAATAAATCAGAAGGGTCAGGGAGTTAAGTGTATCTATGTAGCAATAGGACAGAAGGCTTCCACCGTAGCTTCCATCGTAAAGACTCTTGAGGAATACAATGCAATGGCGTACACGACCGTAGTTGCAGCCACTGCATCGGAGATGGCTCCCCTTCAGTATATAGCTCCTTATGCAGGATGTGCCATAGGCGAGGAGTGGATGGAGAACGGAGAGGATGTTCTCGTTATCTATGATGACCTGAGTAAGCATGCGGTTGCATATCGTACACTGTCATTGCTGCTTCGTCGTCCGCCCGGACGTGAGGCTTATCCGGGTGATGTATTCTATCTTCATTCGAGGCTGCTTGAGCGTGCTGCCAGGATGAGTGAGGAATACGGCGGAGGTTCGCTTACCGCATTGCCTATAATAGAGACTCAGGCAGGCGATGTTTCGGCATACATTCCCACAAACGTAATATCCATTACAGACGGACAGATATATCTTGAGACCGAAATGTTTAACTCAGGCTTCAGACCGGCCGTTAATGCCGGACTGTCGGTATCGAGGGTTGGTGGTGCCGCTCAGATCAAGGCCATGAAGAAGATATCGGCTCCCATCCGTACGGAGCTGGCACAGTACAGAGAGCTTGCAGCCTTTGCTCAGTTCGGTTCAGAGCTTGATGCAGATACAAAGGAGAAGCTGGCACAGGGTGAACGTATCAAGGAGATACTTAAGCAGCCTCAGTACAAGCCCATGCCGGTTGAGTATCAGGTTATGATCATCTATGTTGCGGTAAACAAGTATCTGCTTGATATACCCGTGGCAAGGATAGTCGAGTTTGAGAATGATTTCTTCGAGTATGTAAGGACCAACATTCCCGAGGTTCCGGCTTCCATTAAGGAGACTAAGGTTTTGTCGGATGAAGCCGAGGCTAAGCTTAAGAAGGCTATCGAGGATTTCAAGGCAGATTTTGTTAAATAACTATTCAGAACAGCACATAAATTTTAAAATAAGATGTTTCATGCTTGCATGTAAACAGATTATTTTATAAATTTATGTATTGGATGGATCTAATGCACCGAAAAATACGAAGTATTTTGAGCCTGTTCTGAATAGTTCATAAAAAAGGTAGGTATAAATATGGCCTCGATGAGAGATATAAAAAGGCGTAAGACCAGTATACAGAGTACACAGCAGATTACAAAGGCCATGAAGCTGGTCTCAACGGTTAAGCTGCAGAGAGCCAAAACACGTGCGGAACGATCGAAGGCTTATTTCAACTGTATGTATGATACCGTGAAGCGTATAATAGGCAGGACGGGCAATACAGATCATCCGTATCTTATAAAAGGAACCTCTGAAAAAAAGGCGGTTGTTGTGATCACATCAAACAGAGGCCTGGCGGGAGGTTACAATTCCAATATCGTTAAGCTTGTAACGGGTACCGACTGGGACAAAAAGGATATCCTTGTGTATGCCATAGGAAAGAAGGGCAGGGATGTGCTTAAACGCCGCGGATACAGTATTAAGGCGGATTACTCTGAGGTAGTGAATGAACCGTTGTTCAAGGATGCAATGGAGATAAGCGAGGAACTTCTTAAGGCATACGAAGCACAGGAAATAGGAGAAATATGGTTGGCATATACGGGATTTAAGAACACGGTCAGCCATATACCTACTTTGATCCAATTGTTACCGGTTGATGTAAACAGCAGAGCGGATGTCAATGCTTCCAACGGAACGTCGGAGCTTGAGGAATCCGATCTGCCGGAAACAGTTGATGAAAAAAAGATAAGCGTGCCGATGAATTACGAACCGGAAGAAACAGAGGCACTTGACCTGATCATTCCCAAGTATATGGCAAGCCTTATCTACGGTGCACTCATAGAAGCGGTAGCCAGTGAGAACGGTGCGAGAATGCAGGCAATGGATTCCGCAACAAGCAATGCCGAGGAGATGATAGGAACTCTGGAGCTTCAGTACAACAGGGCAAGACAGGGTCATATCACTCAGGAGCTTACTGAGATCATAGGTGGCGCAGAGGCGCTCAGCAGTTAATAAAAGTAACTAACAAAGGAGAAAAACAGTGGCAGATAATAATGTTGGTAAGATCACCCAGATAATCGGTGCTGTTCTTGACATCAAGTTCACAAACGGAGCACTGCCGGAGATAAATGAAGCTATCAGGGTTCCGAAGGAGGATAAATCCGAGCTGGTAGTTGAGGTGGCACAGCATCTTGGTGATGATACCGTTAGATGTATAGCTATGGGTCCGACAGACGGTCTTGTGCGCGGTATGGATGCCATCGCAACAGGATCCCCGATCACGGTTCCGGTTGGTGAGAATACATTGGGACGTATTTTTAACGTTCTCGGACAGCCGATCGATAACAAGCCGGCCCCCGACAATGTACAGTTCTTCCCTATTCACAGGAAGGCACCTCAGTTCGAGGATCAGTCAACAAGTGCGGAACTTCTTGAGACCGGTATAAAGGTCGTTGATCTTCTCTGTCCTTATCAGAAGGGTGGTAAGATCGGACTGTTCGGTGGTGCAGGTGTAGGTAAGACGGTACTTATCCAGGAGCTTATCCGTAATATAGCGACCGAGCATGGTGGATATTCGGTATTTACCGGTGTTGGTGAGAGAACCCGTGAGGGTAACGATCTCTATCATGAAATGTCCGAGTCGGGAGTTATCGATAAGACCACGATGGTATTCGGACAGATGAATGAGCCGCCCGGAGCCAGGATGAGGGTTGGACTTTCGGGACTTACGATGGCTGAGTACTTCCGTGATCAGGGCGGTAAGGATGTGCTCCTGTTTATAGATAATATTTTCCGTTTTACACAGGCAGGTTCAGAGGTTTCGGCTCTGCTTGGCCGTATGCCCAGTGCGGTTGGTTACCAGCCCACACTCCAGACAGAGATGGGTGCGCTTCAGGAGCGTATCACATCAACCAAGAACGGATCTATCACGTCTGTTCAGGCTGTATATGTACCTGCGGATGACCTTACAGACCCCGCACCCGCAACAACATTTGCTCACCTTGATGCAACGACGGTTCTTTCAAGGTCGATAGTTGAGCTTGGTATCTATCCTGCTGTTGATCCTCTTGAATCAACATCAAGGATACTTGATCCCCGTATTGTTGGTGAGGAGCATTACAAGGTAGCCAGAGGAGTTCAGGAGATACTCCAGAAATACAAAGAGCTTCAGGATATCATCGCCATCCTTGGTATGGATGAGCTTTCGGAGGAAGATAAAGTTACCGTATCGAGAGCAAGAAAGGTTCAGAGATATCTGTCACAGCCATTCTTTGTGGCAGGACAGTTCACCGGTCTCGAGGGTCGTTATGTACCGATCAGTGATACGGTACAGGGCTTCAAGGAAATACTGGAAGGCAAGCATGATGACATCCCCGAGAGTTATTTCCTTAATGCCGGAAGTATCGATGACGTACTGGCTAAGGTAAAGAAGTAGAAATTTGATTATAAGAGGCATATAAATGGCTGATGAAAGAGCATTTGCATTAAAGATCATCACACCGGAAAGAGTATTTTACGAGGGCGAAGCCATTATGGTCGAGCTCAGGACGACGGAAGGCGAGATAGGAGTTCTTAAGAATCATATCCCCCTTACCTGCGTGATCGCACCGGGACTTTTGAGGATCAAAGAGACTGATACGGAAACGAAGACTGCTGCATTGATAAGCGGGTTCGTAGAGATATTGCAGGACAGTGTTACGATCCTTGCGGAAATCGCCGAATGGCCTGAGGAGATAGATGTAAACCGTGCCGAGGAAGCGAGAGTAAGGGCCGAGAGGCGTCTTGCGGAGAAGGCTGACACGACCAATATGAAACGTGCCGAGCTGGCGCTTCAGAGGTCGGTTGCACGTATTGAGGCAGCAGGCAAATAGCATTTATGAAGTGTATAGGACGGTCGGGGTTATCTCCGGCCGTTCATTATTAGGATCAATTATTCTGGCCGGTACAGGACTGGCTGCAGAATTATCGGAAAAAGAAAGTAACAGATGAGAAAGAAGCTTCTGAAGGCGTTTATAAGGCTTCTTGTGTTGTTTGTGGTATTCGTTGTCAGCGCACTTATTACATCGGGCGTTGTGAATCAGGGTAATACCGATATGACGGCACAGATGAAGAAAGCCGGACTGCCTGTAATATATGTAAATGTAAACGGTGAATATATCAACTGTCTCCATGGTTACGTAAGTGAAATGGAAGGCAGTTATTTGCGCGGAGCAATAACGCCCATGTCTGCTGACCGGACGATCCCGATCAAGATCAAGACCTTTGACAGTATAGTAACGGGTGTATCCTACGAGGTAAGAACCCTCGATATGAAGAGACTCCTTGAAAATGCAGACATACAGTCCTTTGAATACCATAATGATGAGATAAGTACGGTTATTCCGGTTAAGGATCTTATAAATGATGAGCAGGAATATATGCTTGTAGTTAAGCTTACCATGTCAGACGGACGAATAGCGTCATATTACTGCAGATTTATAAATAAGGCAGAACTGTATCTTACTGAGAAGCTTGAATTCGTGCGTAACTTCAGTTCAAAGACTTTTGACAAGGAGGCTGCCGAGGAACTCAGGATATATATGGAGTCAAATTCCGAAGGCGATAACAGCAGCTTCGGGTATGTCAATATCCACAGTAATTTCAACCAGCTTACATGGGGCGAACTTGAGCCGGTGCTTGAGAGTGACAAAGAGTTGAGACTGCTCGATATCAATACACGTGATGCGGCCATTCTTCTTGATTATGTCGTCTCCGCAAAAGGAGAAATGTATGATATACGCGAGTACTTCTATCTTACAAGAGGTGCCGACAGAATATACCTTATAGATTATGAACGTACCATGGACAAGATAATTGATGATGACAATGTCGTTGTTGCAAACGGTAAGGTGTTCCATGGCATACTGTCGGAGCCGATCGATTATAAAGAGAATAAAGATGCAAATATTTACTGTTTTGTCCAGGAGAGAAGTCTCTACAGTTATGATTCGGATACAGACTCCCTGACGAGGGTATATTCCTTCAGGGATAAAGAGAATAATGATGTAAGAACTGCTTATAATATGCACAATATCAAGATTTTGTATGTTGATGAGGTTGGGAATATTTATTTTGCAGTGTATGGTTATATGAACCGTGGTACCCATGAAGGGGAGGCCGGTATTGCGATTTACTACTATGATTCGGTATACAATACCATAGAGGAGAACCTGTTTGTTCCGTATACCAAATCTTATGAGATACTGAAGCATGACGTGGAGAATTTGTGTTATGTAAACCATAATAACACACTGTATATGCTGTTTAACGGAACAATTTACAGCATTAATCTTGAAACGATGAAATCGGAGCTTCTGGCCAGCGGACTTAATGAGACAAGGTTTGTTTCTTCTGATGACAACAGTGTTATAGGGTGGCAGCCTGCCGACAATCTGTATGAATATGATTCCCTGAGCTTCATGTCGCTTAATGCCATGGAGCCTGTTAAGATCGAGGCTTCACCGGGACATGTTCTGATCCCTCTGGGATTCTTTAATCATGATTTTGTTTACGGAAGTGTGGGAATAAGGGATATCAGGCTTGATTCTACCGGCAGGACAGTGCTTCCTATGGACTATATTTATATACAGAGTCTTAACGGGGATATCCTGAAGAGCTATCATCATGACGGAGTGTATGTAAATGATGTTGAGTTCAAGGATAATATGGTTAATCTCAAACGTATCGTGATAGATGGTGAATCGATATATCAGGCAGAAGATGATCAGATAATGAACAATGAGATAAAGGAGGCCTCGCTCAATCACTATACACATGTGGTTACCGAAGAGACGGAAACAACATGGCAGACTGAGCTGAAGAATACCAAGGCCGGAACAAATACCAGGAAGCTGACGACTAAAGAGGTGCTCTATGAAGGCAACAGGAATTTCTATCTGAATGTAAAGGATGTGCTTGACAGATATTACGTATTCTCGAAAGGCGAGATCATTGCTGTTTATACCGATGCATCGGATGCGGTTTATAAAGCCGAGGAAGCAGACGGAACGGTAGTGGATAAGGAGTGCAGATATATATGGAAGAACAATGACCGTCTTGATAAATGTTCTGTCGAGGGAATTGAAACGTCATATTCAACCGATAAGAATACCATAGCCGTCTGCCTTAATGAAATGCTTAAGACAGCAGGTGTATATATTGATACGGAGGATCTGATCGCGAAGGGTGTGACACCGCTTGATATTATGAAGGATAATCTTGACGGTATGGTTCCGCTTGCTCTGTCAGGCTGTTCGATGGATGCAATGGAATATTACATCGGAAACGGATATCCGGTAATGGCAATGGTTGAGGATGATAATGCCGTACTTATCACAGGCTACGACAAGAACAATCTTACCATATACGATCCGTTGGAGGGGAATCTCATAAAAAAGGGACTCAGGGATTCGAGCGCATGGTTTGCGGTGAACGGAAACAGGTTTTTGACTTATGCGAAATGATCTTAACACATTACTTAATGACAATTTGAATGACAGACTTATCGGACTGACGATCAGCCGTCCGCGGGAGAAGGCCAACCCGGTCAGGAAGCTTAAGGCAAGGCCGGTCCTTATAAAAGAAAAGCTCATGTTTCAGGTTACTTCATACAGGGGTACTCAGGTGCTTCACGAGAATGTGACAAAGGATGTTCTTAAAGAGCGTGTGCTTAAGCTTATGGAGAAGGATTACGTTCAGATAGGACTTGATTCGGACAGTGTGTCGGCAACGGGACTTGTTAACCGTAAGGGTGAGATTACGTTGAAGGTTAAGAATGTCAATAAGGATGACAAAAAAGCTTCAGGTTCCTGTCCGGGTAAGGATCCTGTTACATCTCTTATGCATAACAGAAAGAAAAGATACATACTTGAAGAAGGAATACCGGTTGATTTTCTTATCGATCTTGGTCTGATGACAAGGGAGGGTAAGGTAGTTGCCGGTGGTTATGATAAGTTCAGACAGATAAACCGTTTTCTTGAATATATAGATGATGTGGCTGACGGACTCCCGAAGGACAGGGAAGTTAAGGTGCTTGATTTTGGCTGTGGGAAATCCTATCTGACTTTTGCGATGTATCATTATCTGAATGTTATAAAAGAGCTTGACGTGCGTATAACCGGACTGGATCTTAAGGAAGACGTTATACGCAAATGTAACAGCCTTAAGGATAAATACGGGTATGATAAGCTGAACTTCATGTGTGGTGATGTTGCCGATTTCGATGAAAGAAGTGCAGTTGATCTTATGGTAACGCTGCATGCCTGTGATACGGCTACGGATTATGCTTTGTATAACGCGGTTGTCAGGGATGCGGGGGTGATCCTGTCGGTACCCTGCTGTCAGCATGAAGTAAATAAGCAGATTGACTCGGCACTTCTTCATCCTGTGATGAAATATGGTATAATCAAAGAAAGGATGTCTGCACTCATAACCGATGGTGTAAGAGCCGAGCTTCTGAGAGCCAGCGGATATGATGTTCAGCTTCTTGAGTTTATAGATATGGAACATACGCCTAAGAATATCCTGATACGGGCGGTAAAGAAGGACAGAGGAAAAAACACTGAGACGGGTTCGGGTGAGAAAACGAAGATACCTTATACCGCATTGTCGGATGAAATCAGGTATATGCTTGCTGAAATGAAGATAAAGCCTGTGTTGTACAGGCTGTTGGTAGATGAAGGATAATAATAACATCGATATGTAACAGTGATATACATCGATGATACATATCGATGATATATAACATAGTTGTATAACGGCGATACATAACGCTATTACACAACATTGATACGTATTGATGTTATATAACGGCGATGCGTAACAACGATACATAACAGCACTATATAAACATTACAGCGATAACCGGGCTGTGAAAGGAAGAGGGCAACATGGACAAGCTGGTGCAGGGATATTGGGATTGTCCTTACTGTGGGACTAAGGGAATAAGCGGACTTAACAAGCGTTGTACATCATGCGGTCATCCTCAGGATGAAGGTACCAAGTTCTACATGAAAAAGGAAAAGGAGTACCTTGATGAGAATAAGGCAAAGGATTACGGTAAGGGTGCGGACTGGACCTGCAGCTACTGCGGAGCCCTGAATCGTTATGATGCAAAAGTATGTGTGGGCTGCGGTGCAGACAGAGAGGAAAGCAGCGGAGACTATTTTGAGAATGTAGAGAATCAGAAGAAGAAGGAAGAAGCTAAGAAGCAGGAACAGCAGCAGCTTATGAATAACAGCCAGCAACCCACGGGTGGTCTTAAAAAGCGTTTGCCGCTGCTGATAGGTATTGCGATACTTATTGCTTTTATTGCATTTTCCTGCAGACCGAAAAATTACAGTGCCGAGGTTACGGCCAAGACGTGGGGCCGGGTTATTTCGGTGGAAGCATACAGGACGGTTGAAGAATCGGACTGGTCTGTTCCGGACGGCGGAAGAGTTACGGAAGAACGACGGGAGGTACATCATTACGATCAGGTACTTGACCATTATGAAACTGTTGAGGTACAGCGGTCAAGAGAGGTTCAGGATGGTTATGATACACACACGGAATATGTTGATAATGGGGACGGAACGTTTACCGAAAGGACATATGAGACACCAAGATATGTGACGGAATACTACACTGAAGAAGAGGAGAGGCCGGTATATGTCAATGTTCCCGATTACCGTACCAAGTATTATTATGAAATAGAAAGATGGCTTCCGGATCATACTCTTGAAACATCCGGGAACAGTGAAGAACCGTACTGGGATGACACGCCCTTAAAGGAGAATGAACGTGAGAGCGGACGTGCGGCTTCGTACAAGATAACCTTCGGTACCGATAAGAATAAATCCTATGTAACTGAAGTGGATGAGGACACCTGGAGATCTCTTAATATAGGAGACGGAGCTGATATAGTAACCCGGAACGGTAATGTAATAAGTATCAACGGTAAGGAATTGTAGGATATGCAGAGGTTTAAGTGAGCCGGGAGGGTTTTCCCGGCTCACATTACTTTTTTACAGGCATCAATGTAGATATCGATATCCTCTACTATGAATTTGGCCTTGGCCTCATGAAGAGGATCAGAGGAGCTGTAGAGATACGGAAGTACATCGTACCTTGAGAACAGGTCCATGACCTGTCTGCCCGTCATGTTTTTTTCGTATTTATACTGTTCGACACAATAGGTTAAGAAGTTCCCTTCCTTAGTCATTGGATGATCTCCTTCCGGAACATTTCGAGGAGCTTGTATTCGCTGTAGGTCCACAGATCATTGTCGTCGTTCTCCAATTGTTCATTTAGTTTTGAATTGTAAAAGGCAGTACAGGCCTTAATTTCATCCCATCCGAATTCCTCGGCGATAAGACCGACGACCTTGGGTATAAGAAGTATCCTTATAACCCGATAGCTTTCTTTGTTCATATTATCTGTTCCTTTTCAGCAACCGCTTTGCATCGGCCAGTTCAGCTTTTAATGTACGTATCATAAGTTCCGAATGTTTACGGTGTTCGATAAGTTCCGTAAGATTTTCGAGGTCTTCCTTATGTATGTAGTCGGAAACTATACGGTCTCCGTCACGGTATTTGAGATAGTAGTAGGTCTGATTGCCGATCTTCTTGGGTGATATGGTACCTTTGGGCAGAGATGACTTGATTTCCCGGTAACGCTTGATCATGTATTCGATCCGTTTGCTTTCTTTGGATACGGTTCCTGTTAGTACTCCCATATTAATTCCCCTTATTATCGCAGTGAACGAATTATTTATGTAACTGTTATATTTCCCCTGACGTGATGAATTATATCACACATGGAAAGGAGAGGGCAATTAAAAATAAAATTTGTTGGGTAAGCAATAAGAAGAGAATGGTGTGAATATGTGGGTTTGGCTTGCATGAAATTAAAAAATTATATATAGTATTTGTGTGAGTCAGCAGAATATACATCTGACTCAATATCATAGGAGGAAAAGATATGGGCAGTGAGATAAGAGATATTAATCTTGCAGAATCAGGTGAACGTAAGATAGAGTGGGTTAAAAGGAACTGCGATCTGTTAAGGACCCTTGAGAAGGAGTTTTCCGAGTCAAAGCCATTCGAAGGGAAGAAGATCGCATTGTCGGTACATCTTGAGGCCAAGACAGCCTATCTGTGTCTGGTACTTAAGGCAGGCGGGGCGGATATGTATGTTACCGGTTCCAATCCGCTGTCAACTCAGGATGATGTAGCAGCGGCACTTGTTAAGGCCGGACTGGAGGTTCATGCATGGTATGATTCCACACCGGAGGAGTACAATGCTCATATACGTGCGGTACTTGAGGCAGGCCCGAATATCATCATCGATGACGGCGGAGATCTTGTACATATGATGCATACGGAGCTAACACATCTTATTCCGAATGTGATAGGCGGCTGTGAAGAGACGACAACCGGTATACTGAGGCTTCTTGCCATGGATAAGGAAGGGGCACTTAAATTCCCCATGGTTCTTGTCAACAATGCCGACTGCAAGCATTTCTTCGATAACAGATACGGAACCGGCCAGTCTGTATGGGACGGAATAAACAGGACCACCAATCTGATAGTTGCAGGCAAGATCGTTGTTGTGGCAGGCTATGGCTGGTGCGGTAAGGGTGTTGCAATGAGGGCAAAGGGTCTCGGAGCAAGGGTTATCGTTACCGAGGTGGATCCTGTCAAGGCCATTGAGGCGGTAATGGACGGATTTGATGTAATGCCTATGAATGAAGCGGCTAAGGTCGGAGATTTCTTTGTGACCGTGACAGGCTGCGAAAAAGTCATAGATGAAGAGGATTTTGCAGTTGTGAAGGACGGAGCCATTATGTGTAATGCCGGTCATTTCGACTGTGAGATAGATATGGCTTGGCTCAAGGCCAATGCCGTTGAGACACGGGAGATGAGAAAGAATATCATGGGCTACAGGCTTCCCACGGGACAGTGGATATACATTCTGGCAGAGGGAAGACTTGTCAACCTGGCAGCAGGCGACGGCCATCCCGCCGAGATCATGGATATGTCATTTGCCATTCAGGCCCTGTCTGCAAAGTACCTGGTTGAACATGAAGGACAGCTTGACAAGATGATAATCGATGTGCCGCGTGAGGTCGACAATGATGTTGCGGTACGTAAGCTGGCATTCCTTGGAAAGCATATAGATGTACTTACTGAGGAACAGGTTAAATATCTTAATTCGTCGGCTGTGTAATAAGCCTGACGGAACTGCCTGACAAATTAAAGGGGAGGAAAAGAGGAAAATAATGTACAGGATTGATTACAGTGATCCGGTCAGGGTGCACTTCATCGGGATCGGTGGTATCAGTATGAGCGGTCTTGCTGAAATACTGCATGACCGTGGATTCAAGGTGTCGGGTTCCGACAGAGGGGAATCGGAGCTTACAAGGATACTGGAGGAGAAGGGTATTACCGTTTATTACGGGCAGTGTGCCGGTAATATAAGTGATGATATTGAGCTGGTCGTTTATACGGCTGCGATAAAAGATGACAATGAAGAGCTTGCGGAGGTAAGGAGACGGGGTATTCCTGAGCTTACAAGGGCTGAGCTTCTCGGACAGATAATGAGCAACTACGAAATGGCTGTTGCGGTGGCAGGTACCCACGGAAAGACAACCACAACTTCAATGGTTACGGATATCCTGATAGAAGCAGGAATGGATCCCACTGTATCTGTCGGAGGTATGCTTAAAGAGATAGGCGGAAATATACGTATCGGGCATTCCGGTAACTTTGTTACCGAAGCCTGTGAGTATACAAACAGCTTTTTGAGCTTTCATCCGACTGTTGATATCATTCTTAATATTGATGAGGACCATCTTGACTTTTTCAAGGATATAGATGATATCAGGGCTTCGTTCAGGAGGTTTGCACAGCTTCTTCCCGATGACGGACTGCTTATAATCAATGCAGATATAGAGAGATATGAGGAGATCACACAGGGACTTAAGTGCAGGGTGATTACCGTATCGCAGAATGACGGAACAGATGCTGATCTGACGGCCTTAAATATTTCCTATGATGATCTCGGATGCGCTTCTTTTGATGTTAAGGTCAGAAAAGAAAAAGGAACAGACGGTGGCTCTGCGCTTCCTAATGATGTGAGGATCGGGCTGAAGGTTCCGGGTGAGCACAATATAGGTAATGCGCTTGCGGCAATAGCGCTTGCGGAGTATCTGAATATAGACAGAGATGCGGTTGCGCGTGGTTTTGACAATTTTAAGGGTACTGACAGACGCTTTCAGTTTAAGGGCAGGTTGGGAGATGTGACCATAATAGATGACTATGCACATCATCCTACCGAGATAAGGGCAACCCTTAAAACAGCCGCCAATTATCCGCATAACAGGGTAGTATGCGTATTTCAGCCGCATACATATACAAGGACGAAAGCATTGTTTGATGAATTCGTAGATGCTCTTAAGCTTGCGGATGTGGTTGTTCTGGCTGAAATATATGCAGCCAGGGAGAAGGATACTCTTGGAATGAGTTCTTCGCTTATATGTGATGCACTTAAGAAGCAGGGGCGTGAGGCATATTGCTTTTCCACATTTAAGGAGATAGAGGATTTCCTCAGAAAAAAATGTTTGAAGGGTGATCTGTTGATAACCATGGGTGCCGGAGATGTAGTAAATATCGGCGAAGATCTTCTTAAGGAATAGTTATCCACAATATCCACAACAGGAGGCGGGGATTTATCCCAAATCGGGTTGTGGATTTTTTGGTTGACGTAAAAAGTTACAGGGAATTTAATGACCTCTTTTGTTTTGGGGTTTATGAGGTGTCCATAACAAAAAACGTACATGGTTTCGTTATTATCCACAGTAAAAATCATACATAAAGAACGGGTTTTCTGAGCATAAGATTTTGTTTCCACTGCCGGTTTTCTGTGCTATAATCCCTATTGCTAAGTTATTGGATCCTTGGCAGGGGAGAGTATAAGGGGAATAACTTACGGCAGGTGTGGTTGATGGGAAATATAGCCATAAGCATGGATTATTCCTCAGATGTTACGGTGGTGAGTAACATCTTCATTGACAATTACATGACGGAAGCCAATGATGCTCAGATAAAGGTATATTTATACCTGTTGAGATATATTAACACGGGTACGGATATATCCGTTGAAGATATTGCGGATCATTTCAATTATACCGAGAAGGATGTACTCAGGGCACTTAAGTACTGGGATATCAAAAGGGTTATTTCATTAAGCTTTAATTCGATGGGAAGTCTTACAGGTATCAGGCTGCTTGATATCCGCTCCGGTATGCCGGCTTCCGTGTATAAGGCAGAGGATTTCAGAGTTTCGGGACCGGATATGTATGACCGGACCGGCGGTATGCAGCTTAAGAGCCCGGCGGTTCAGGTAAATGATACAGATCCGGGATACTGTGATCAAGACGAAGGCACAGGTATCCCCGGTGACGGAGGCAGAGTCAAGGTGATCGATTTTTCGAATAAGAGCTCGTATACGGCAGAGGAGCTTATGCAGTTTAAGAGCAGGCCTGAGATAAGCCAGCTTCTCTTTATTGCGGAAACGTATCTGGCCAAGACATTAAGACCGGATGAGATAAGCTCAATACTGTTTATGTACGATAAATACGGCTTTGAACCCGATCTTATAGAGTATCTTATCGAGTATTGTGCAAATAATAAGAAGAAAAATATAAAATACATCGAGTCGGTTGCGAAAACGTGGGTGGAAACAGGTATAACATCGGTGGATGAAGCCAAAGCGCGAACAGGAAATGCTCCGAAGGAAGTATATGAGGTGTTCAGGGCTTTCGGTATAAGCGGGAGGAATCCGATCGAGCCTGAGATCTCTTATGTGTGCAAATGGAGCAGAGTATACGGCTTTGGCATTGATATAATCTGCGAGGCATGTAACAGGACAATAATGAGCATTCACAGTGCAAGCTTTGAATATGCGGATTCGATACTTTCAAACTGGAAGGAGGCAGGTGTTAAGGAGCTTAAGGATATAGATAAGCTTGATGCCGCTCATTCCATGAAGAAATCAAAGAAGGCTTCCAAACCGGCTTCTTCGGGACGGACAGGCGGGGCATCATCACAGACCTCGGATTTCAATAATTTCTCCCAGAGGAAGTATGATTATGCCGAGCTTGAAAAGGATGCACTTACGAATTAGGAATAATGTATGTCAATATCTAATGCGCAGTACGATGAAATAATGCGTACATACGAAGAAAAACAGAATAGAACAAGACACCTTACCATGGAAAGAAAGCGTGAGGTGTATGACAGGATACCTGAATATGAGGCACTTGACCTGCGTGTGGCTGATATCTCCCTTGAACTGGGGAGGAAGCTGATCGGAGGAGATGTAAGTGCCTTAAATGCGTTAAGACAGACCATTAAGGATATATCTGCAAAGAAAAAGGAACTTATGAGGGAAGCGGGGTTCCCCGAGGATTACCTTGAACCTGTATATGAATGTAAGGAATGCGGTGATACGGGCTATGTGGACGGTATCAGATGTCACTGCCTTAAGCAGGCCATAATAAAGCATCTGTATTCGCAGTCCAATATTGAGAATGTGCTTAAACGTGAGAATTTCGATACGCTGAGCATGGATTATTATGATGATACGGAACTTCCGGCAATGCAGACCATTATTGACGGCTGCAAGGCTTATGTAAATGATTTTGACAGTAAATACGAGAATCTGCTGTTTTACGGCGAAGTGGGTGTGGGAAAGACCTTCCTGACAAACTGCATTGCCAATGAACTGCTTAAGAAGGGACACTCGGTTATTTACTTTACAGCTTATCAATTATTTGATACACTTGCTAAGTATGCGTTCAGGTCCGGTGAGGTCAGCGAGGATATAAACCGGGTGCATGAGGATATTTTTGACTGTGATCTGCTGATCATAGATGATCTGGGAACGGAGATGACCAATTCGTTCGTCCAGAGTCAGCTGTTCCTTATCATCAATGAACGTGATAACAGGAACAGGGCAACGATCATATCGACCAATCTGTCCATTGAGGATATTTCCGAGAGATATTCGGAGAGGACGTTCTCAAGGATTTACGGTAAATACAGGATGATAAAACCAAGCATTAAGGATCTGAGGATTAAGATTAAGAGAGCTTCAAGCAGAAAGTGAGGATATTCATGCCTAACCGTGAAGAAAAACGTAACCTGGAGTCGATCCCTGTAGGGTCTCTTCGTATGATACCGCTTGAGGGATGTATAGATCTGGGGCACAAGATCGACAATTATCTTGTTAAGTGGCGTACGGAGAGGGAGAATGAGCACAAGGATTCGCTTCCTTTTGCCGGATACCAGAGGGAATCATATATACTGGATGCCCGGATAAACCGGTTTGGTACCGGGGAGGCCAAGGGCGTGATCAATGAGTCGGTTCGCGGTACCGATCTGTACATACTTGTAGATATTACGAATTACAGCCTGACCTACAGACTGTGCGGTCAGGAGAACCATATGTCCCCGGATGATCATTATCAGGATCTGAAGAGGATAATAGCCGCTGTGGGCGGTAAGGCAAGAAGGATCACTGTAATAATGCCCTTCCTGTATGAGAGCCGTCAGCATAAGAGAAGTGCAAGGGAATCGCTGGACTGTGCGCTTGCTCTTCAGGAAATGGTAAGGATGGGGGTTGATAACATCATTACCTTTGATGCACATGATCCGAGAGTGCAGAATGCTATACCGCTGTCCGGATTTGAAACGGTAAGGCCTGCATATCAGTTCGTAAAGGGCCTCCTCGGAAGTGTACATGATCTTAAGATAAATTCCGAGCATATGATGATGATAAGTCCCGATGAGGGAGGTATGTCAAGAGCGATCTATCTTGCAAATATGCTTGGACTTGATATGGGTATGTTTTATAAGAGGCGTGACTATACCAAGATCGTTGACGGGCGTAATCCCATAGTGAGTCATGAATTCCTGGGATCCTCGGTAGAAGGTAAGGATGTGCTTGTGGTTGATGATATGATATCTTCGGGTGAAAGTGTGCTCGATGTGGCAAGACAGCTTAAGAAGCGTAAGGCCGGCAGGATATTTATTGCAGCAACATTTGGTCTGTTTACAAAGGGTCTTAAGGTATTTGATGAAGCTTATGAGGAAGGATTGTTTGACAAGGTGCTGACGACCAATCTCGTTTATCAGATGCCGGAGCTTCTTGAGAAGCCTTATTACATAAGCTGTGATATGAGTAAGTATATTGCTTATATAATCGATACACTCAATCATGATACATCGATCTCGGATCTGCTCGATCCGTTTGAGCGTATTCACAGTCTTGTAAACAGATATAATGCGGGTGAAGTGGTACAGTAGGGACTGATTATGTTTAATCTGGGTGAGAATCAACTGCTGAGAGTTGTTAAGATAGCCGATCACGGTGCTTACCTGGCTGATCCTGAGGGAGGTTCGCGTGACGAGAGGATACTTCTTCCCATAAAGCAGGTACCGGAGGGTACAAAGGCAGGCAGTGAAATAAATGTGTTTATTTATAAGGACAGTAAGGACAGGCTGATAGCGACTGTCAATACACCGCTTATAAAGAAGGGCGAAACAGCCGTGCTTAAGGTTAAGGAAGTAGGTAAGATAGGTGCCTTTGTTGATTGGGGACTTGAGAAGGATCTGCTGCTTCCGTACAGGGAACAGACATACAGGCTGCATCCGGGTGATGAGTGTCTTGTTGCACTGTATATTGACAAGAGTTCAAGGCTGTGTCTTACCATGAATGTTTATGATTATCTTGATACCGATCACAATTACAGGGTCGGTGAAGAGGTAGAGGGAAGAGTGTATCTGATCAGCGATAATTTCGGGGCCTTCGTTGCGGTAGATGACGAATATTCGGCACTTATTCCGAAGAAGGAGCTCTTCGGCGATGTAAGAGAGGGACAGAAAATTCATGCAAGGATCATTGAGATCAGGGATGACGGCAAGCTGACACTGAGCATCCGGAAGAAGGCTTATATTCAGATGGATGAGGATGCCGAAAAGGTCATGAAGGTTATAGAGGCCTTTGACGGGGTACTGCCATTCAATGATAAGGCTTCCCCCGAAACCATTAAACGTGAATTCAACATGAGTAAGAATGAATTCAAACGTGCGGTGGGCAGGCTGTATAAGGAAAGAAGGATAGAGATCACCGATAAGTCCATACGCAGGCTGTAGTTACAGTAAACGCATTTGGAGAATGCACTATATAAATGGGTTTACAAAAAGTTGAAAACGTGTTATAACGTAGTCTGACACAGAGAAAAGAGAAGAAATATCACAGGACAGCGCAGGAATGGCTGTTATGGACGAAAGGGGTGATATGAGTGGAGAAAAAGATAATAAGCACAGATAAAGCTCCGGCTGCGATAGGACCTTATTCGCAGGCAGTTGAGGTGGGTGGCTGTATCTACACATCGGGAATGATACCCGTGATACCTGCAACAGGTGAGATAGTAAGCGGGATTGAAGCACAGGCGAAGCAGGCACTTACCAACGTGAAGGAATTGCTTGAGGCAGCAGGCAGCGGTATGGACAAGGTTGTCAAGACCACAGTGTTCATTAAGGATATGAATGATTTTGCGAAGGTCAATGAGGTATATGCCGATTTCTTTGCACAGGGAAGTTATCCTGCAAGGAGCTGCGTTGAGGTTGCAAGGCTTCCGAAGGACGTGCTTATCGAGGTTGAGGCTGTTGCACTCAAGTGAGCAGGCGGCCTCATATGTTGTGATTGTTTGAAATGAACAGATGTAATGATAATTGAGTTGATCATGAAAGGAGTATATTATGAAGGTTACAAAGATTAATGACATTGAGAAGTTTTTTTCTGTAGTAGACGAATGCAAGGGTAAGGTTGAGCTGGTTACAGGTGAGGGAGACCGTCTTAATCTTAAATCCAAGCTGTCACAGTATGTTTCGCTTGCAAACATCTTTTCAGACGGTTCTATTGAGGAGCTTGAGATAGTTGCTTATGAGCCTGAGGATATCGATAAGATCGTTAACTTTATGGTTAATGCATAAAGGAAAAAGACCTGTAGGAGTATGAATAAAGACAGTAAGAGAGTTAACGGATTTTTTCTGTGTTTGATAATATTGCATTTAACGGCGTCGATACTTATATCGACGCTTAGTTATGGCGGTATAGGGATCGGGATCATGGGGACGCTGTGTCTGACACAGCTCCTTATATTGGTTCCGTCCTTTATTTTTATACTCATTCATAATGTGGATCTCATCGAATGGATGCAGTTTAGGCGGATCAAAATAAGTACTGTCCTGCTTGTGATCGTTTTTACATTTCTGATCATGCCGTTTATAAGTCTGATAAATGTCATATCACAGCTGTTTACGACCAATGCTGCGATTGAGCTTTCGAGCAGGTTTGACGGACTGGCTGCACCGATGATCGTATTTATGATCGGAATACTTGGTCCATTCTGTGAGGAATTCACCTTCAGGGGTGTTATTTTCGGGGGCTTAAGAAGATCGGGATATATCTTTGCCGCAGCTGTGGTGAGCGCACTGTTTTTCGGACTTATGCATCTTAATCTCAATCAGCTGAGCTATGCGCTTGTTCTTGGAGTTGTGTTTGGAATGCTTGTTGAAGGGACAGGAAGTATATGGGCATCCGTTACGGCACACGTGGTCATAAATACATGGAATGCCGCACTTATGCTGATTGCGGACAAGATGTATTCGGCAATGGGAATAGATATCCTGTCCGGAGTAAATGAGCAGGTAACGCTGGATGATAAGCTTCAGGCTATCGGTATATTGCTCGTGATGTCATTGTTTTTTACGGCGCTTGCGGCCGGTGTATATATTTTTATATGCAAGAATCAGGGGCGGTTTGAACATGTGGTGTCCATGTTCTGCAAGCCGGAAAAGAAGGATGATGAGGAAGTGGCAAAACCGCATGTACTGAGTGCTGCAGGATATATTGCTATAGTTCTGTGTCTGTTTGTGATCTTTCTTCTGGATATGGTGCTCGACTTCTTTATGTAGCAGGATTTAATGCAAGTAAAAACAGCCGGCGCGACCCGGCTGTTTTAAAGAGGATGTTTTGATAGAGAATTATATTTGCGTTTAAACGGAAATATCAATATTTCCGCCTATATTCGGATTAACTGACTGTTCCATCATCTTCGTCATCGATTCGCCTGCATCCTTGAATACATCAAGTGAAGTGTCAAGCATTGCAACCGATACATCACTCATCACTTTGTTCTGTGACATTGCCATTGATAATGACGGAATATCGATCATCGGTGTTATTTCCATAGCCCCACCTCCTTATGTGGCCTTCTTCTTTCCCTCCGTGTGGATATATTATAACACATTGAACTCCGTTTGTGACATTTTTCTTCGTAAAAAAACTAACAAAATTCAGTATATGAAATTGTTGAAATTGCCGTTTGAATACCTTGGAGATCAGCCTGAAACAGGTACTTATTCAGCAGATACTTATTCAGCAGATACTTATTTTAACAGATACATCGAATATTTATAACGGTCAAAGGAAAATGATCCTTTATATTCAAGCTCGTATCCGTCATCGTTTATTTCCCTTATATAAGCATCATATCCGAGATTCCCTTCGGGATGTTCCGCTTCGGTTTCATATCCGTCAAGAACAGCCACCCACGTGTTTCCCGTACCGGCTGCACGGACCGCTTCTTCAAGGCTTTCATAATTTGTGAGCCCACGGTCGTAGAAAGGCAGACAGATGGCGAGTTCCTCGTAATCCTCCAGAGTGTACAGTGAATCGCCCTGTTGGACATTTGAATTAAGCCAGGCCATTGTTTCGTCCGCACCCGCCGCATATTCGCTTGCGCGTGCCTGCGTGTAGGAGGCTGCCCCTACAGCTACTTGAAGCGCAATGATAAGGAAGACGAGCCTGCGGTCAAGAGATGCTGCCTCCATCGCAAAGAACAGCCACAGTATGCCAAGAGAAAAAAACAGGTATCTGTCAACAAAAATGTTGGCAGTCATCAGCCGGCTTACCGCAGTTCCGAATAAAAGTACTCCGTAGTAGAGCAGAAAACAGAATATCGCAAATGCATCGGCGACTGTTTTGGTTTTTCGTACGCAGAGCCTTATGAAAAGTGCGGCAACGGTCAGTATAAGAAGTACACTTAGCGGTGTAAAGCCTACAGTGTAGGGATACCGGCAGTATTTAACGAATACCTGCAAAGTTACATCCGGCATTGAAAAATAGCCGCTGACACTCTTTAACTGTTTAAGGGTAACTATAAGACACGGAAAATATAGAACAAAAGTTGCAAGCAAGCACTTGAAGAAGCCTGCAAGTGTAATATCATTCTTATGGCTGCTTAAGGTCCCGTCATGTGATCTGTTGCGTGAGATGGTGTTATGGCAAATGTACAGAAGCAGGAACAGATATACAAAGCCCACGGCAACAAAGGCAAAATGATGAGAGTATCCCGCAAGAACACTCATTAGCGTAAATATCGTCCAGTTCCTCCGGGTCGGTTCACATATCACTTCATAAACGTATATACCGGCGGCTGTGGCAAACAGAAATCCCAGACTGTACATACGTATTTCGACACCGTAGAAAAGCATGTTGGGCATGGTGGCTATTGCGAGTATGAAAATATACGAGGTCAGATTTCCCGATCTTTTCCTTACGACGGTAGCACCCAGTATCATTGTAAGTATCATGGGAACCGCGCTTGTCAGCTTCATTACGGGAACCGTGTATCCGAATATATCGGTGCTCAGCTTGAGCAGGATATTATACAACGGAGGAAGTGTGTCGGCCATTGAACGTTCCAGTACTCCACGCATATCCGTATTTACGAGTGAGGCGGTGAATGCCTCATCAAGCCATACATTGTTGTTGAAAGTCAGCGATATATAGATCAGGCTGCCAAGCAGGACAAGCAGTAAGGATACAAGTGCACCCTTGTCTGAAACGGATTTGGTCATTTTGTCTTCAACAGGGCTGAAATTGGTATCTAAAGGTGATTTCATGGGGTCCTCCGTTGCGTTATTACGCACTGATTGTACCCTTTTTATGCGGTTTTTTCAACTATTGGTAAAATGTTACAAAAATGCTACTTTTTTTTCTTTATTTTTTCCAGTATATGTATTATTATAGTTTATGTATTGGATAAATCCAAAGCAACGAAAACTATGCAGTATTTTGAGCCTGATCTGAACAGTATATATGGAATCCTGCAGACCGGCATATAATGACATTTCCGAGCGGACAGTTGCGATATAAAAGGAGAAGGGATATGATATCTAACCAAATTCTACAGTCTACAATCGACGGACTAAAGAATATTACTAAGACGGAGCTGGGTGTAATAGATACAGATGGTAAGATATTGGCCGCTACATTCAGGGAACCGGGTGATTTTAAGAAGGCTGCGGGCAATTTCACCGGATCGCCCGCGGAGAGTCAGGAGATACAGGGACATCAGTTCTTCAAGGTGTATGATGATCAGCAGCTTGAATATATAGTTGTAGTGCAGGGTGTTTCTGAAAATGCCTACACTGTCGGCAAGATCGCTGCATTCCAGATACAGAATCTTTTGGTTGCTTATAAGGAAAGGTATGACAAAGATAACTTCATAAAGAATCTGCTGCTTGACAATCTGCTGCTCGTGGATATCTATAACCGTTCCCAGAAACTTCGGATAGAAACCGACGTAAGAAGGGTTGCCATCGTGGCGGAGTCGGTAAACGACAAGGAGAACAATTCGCTCGACAGCCTTAAGACACTTTTTGCCGGAAGGACAAAGGATTTCATAACCGCAGTCGATGAGGATAACATAATCGTGATTCGTGAGATGGCTCAGGGTGAAGGATATGAAGAGGTTGCAAGGGCTGCCCAGCAGATATATGATATGTTTGAGGCTAAAGGATATAAGAATCTGCATGTCTCCTACGGAACGATAGTCAAGGAGATAAGGGAGGTAAGCCGTTCCTACAAGGAAGCAAGGATGGCTCTTGATGTCGGCAAGATATTCTTTGATGACCGTTATGTCATTGCCTACAGCGAGCTGGGCATAGGAAGGCTTATTTACCAGCTGCCGATCCCGCTCTGCAAGATGTTTATTAAGGAAATATTCGACGGTAAATCACCGGATGATTTTGACGAGGAAACGATCACAACGATCAATAAGTTCTTTGAGAACAGCCTGAATGTTTCGGAAACAAGCCGCCAGCTGTATATTCACAGAAATACGCTTGTTTACAGGCTTGATAAGCTTCAGAAGACCACGAATCTTGACCTTCGAGTGTTTGAAGACGCGATAACTTTCAAGATAGCACTGATGGTAGTAAAATACATGAAATACATGGAGGATTTCGATTTTTGATAAAGCGTTACTATTCGCAGAATATAAATACAAGAAGACGACTGTGCTTGCACAGAGGAGACTTCTTGTATTTATATATTATTCCTGCGAAGCAGGAATGCCACACGAATGAGTAATCTTAGCACGAAAGTGCGGGAAAACGAGCGAAGCGAGTGATTACGAATGAAGTGTGAATGCGAAGCATTAAATAATAAGGGGAGGAAAAATAATGATCACACTTGAACATGTGAGTAAGAGCTATACCAATGACGGTATGCCGGCTCTTAATGATGTCAGTCTGCAGATTGATAAGGGGGAATTTGTATTCATAGTAGGTGATTCCGGATCCGGTAAATCCACTATGATCAAGCTTCTGCTGAGGGAACTCACACCGTCGGACGGCAGGATTACCGTAAACGGCGTGGATGTTGCCAGGCTGAAGAGGCGTCAGATACCGAAATACAGGCGGAATATCGGTTGTGTATTTCAGGATTTCAGGCTGCTGAAGGATCGTAACGTTTATGAAAACGTTGCCTTTGCGCAGCGTGTCATTGAGGTTCCCACCAAGAAGATCAAAAAGAATGTTCCGGCGATGCTTTCGCTCGTGGGACTGCCTGAAAAGTATAAGAGTAAGACAAGGCAGCTGTCGGGTGGAGAGCAGCAGAGGGTCGCCCTTGCAAGGGCGCTTGTGAATAATCCGCCCATTCTTCTTGCGGATGAGCCTACGGGTAATCTGGATCCCAGAAATTCGTGGGAGATCATGAGGCTTCTTGAGGAGATTAACAGGAGAGGTACAACCGTTGTTGTGGTAACACATAACCGTGAGATCGTAAATGCGATGCGTAAGCGTGTTGTTACGGTTAAAAAGGGTGTTATAGTGAGTGATGAGGAAAAAGGTGAGTATATAGATGAAGATTAGTACGCTTGTTTTTACTTTTAAGCAGGGATTTAAAAATATATTCAGGAACAAGGTGTTTTCCCTTGCGACTGTGGCAACCATTGCGGCATGTATTTTCCTGTTCGGTATGTTTTATGCAATGGTTGTGAATATACAGTACAGTATCGAGAAGGCTGAGACCTCCGTTGCGGTAACGGTGTTCTTTGATGATGAGATCTCTGAGGCAAGGATACAGGAGATAAGTAATCAGATATCATCACGTCCCGAGGTTTCATCGGTTAATTATGTGTCGGCCGATGCCGCATGGGAATCCTTCAAGCTGGATTATCTTGGCGAATATGCTGACGGCTATGAGGGAGACAACCCGCTTGCCGGAAGTGAGAACCTTGAGATATATCTTAAGGATGTATCCAGGCAGTCGGAGCTGGTGGCTTATCTTGAAACGGTTGACGGTGTGAGAGAGATCAATCATTCGGATGTTACGGCCAACATACTTACGAAGATAAATGAGCTGTTGAGCTATGTTTCATTGGGAATAATCGGAATTCTGCTTGCGGTATCGTTATTCCTTATCAGCAATACGGTAGCAATGGGAATTTCGGTGCGTCGAGAAGAGATCGCAATAATGAAGCTTATCGGAGCAACCGATTTCGTTGTCCGCTCACCGTTCCTTATTGAGGGTATACTGCTCGGGATAATAGGAGCGGCCATTCCGCTTGCGGCAGTTTACTATATTTACAACAATATTGTGGAATATGCATCACAGCATTTTGTGATACTTAACGATCTGCTGCAGTTCAGAGCGGCAACGGATATATTCCATGTACTTATCCCGGTCGCACTGGTACTCGGGGTGGGACTCGGCTTTTTCGGAAGCTTTATAACGGTAAGGAGGCATCTTAAGGTATAGGGATATACTGAGGGGACTGATTAACAGGGGATATAATATGAGAAATCGTACATGCGCAAAGAGGGTAGCCGCATTTGTAATGATGATCGCACTAACGGCAGAAATGCCGTTATTTGTGCGCGCCGAAAAACTGACCAACGATCTTATCAAGCAGAGTGAAACAGAGAAGAAGAATGCCGAGAGCTCCAAGGCTCAGCTCAAGAAGGGACTCACTGATGTTAAGCAGATGATAGCCGATCTTGAGAGCGCCAAGGGACAGCTCAAGGAGTATATTATCAAGCTTGACGGCGATCTTACGCTCATAGAAGACAATATTTCGCTGCTGGAAGAGGAAATAGAGAAGAAGCAGGCGGAAATAGAAGAAACCAGGCTTCAGCTTTCCGATGCGATATGGGATTCACAGCAGCAGTACGGCCTTATGAGAAAAAGGATACAGTTTGTATATGAGAAGGGTAAGACCAGCAGCGTTGATATGCTGTTCAATTCTTCATCCTTTGTTGATTTTCTCAACAGGGCCGAGTACATAGCGAAGATGTCCGACTATGACCAGAAGATGCTTGATGCGTATATGGAGACGCAGAATGAGATCGCGCAGATAAAGGAGAAGCTCGAGCAGGAGGAAAAGGAGCTTGAAGAAGCGCACAGTGAACTTGAAGCAGAGCAGAGCGCACTTGAAGAACTTATTTCGGCAAAACAGAATCAGATAGCCGTTTATGAGACAGATATAAACAACAAAGAGGCTGCGATAAAGGAATACGAGGCTGAAATAGCGGCTCAGGACGAGATAATCAAAACACTTGAAGCCAGGATAGCGGCTGAGAGAAAG
>JAEEHY010000170.1 GCA_016281085.1 Lachnospiraceae bacterium | reverse complement strand
TCCATTAAGAATACTTTAGGATTACGAACGATTGCACGTCCCATAGCCACACGCTGTCTCTGTCCACCTGAAAGAGCCTTCGGCTTACGCTCAAGAAGTGGTGTAAGATCAAGTATCTTAGCTGCTTCTTTAACCATCTTATCTATTTCTTCCCTGGGTACCTTCCTAAGCTTAAGGCCGAATGCCATGTTATCATATACTGTCATATGAGGATAAAGAGCGTAATTCTGGAATACCATTGCAATATCCCTGTCCTTAGGCTCAACATCATTAACTACCTTATCACCTATCTTAAGTTCACCTGATGAAATCTCTTCAAGACCTGCTATCATACGAAGTGTTGTTGACTTACCACAACCTGAAGGACCAACGAAGATAATAAATTCCTGATCCTCAATCTCAAGATTGAAATCCTTAACTGCCTGAAAACCGTTAGGATATACTTTACAAATGTTCTTTAAAGACAAACTGGCCATTTCTGATAACCCTCCTACTTAAACTGATTATTTACTGTTTCAATGCTCTCGCATCGTTCACGGAAAGTATATCAAAAACGACCGGTCTATGTAATGACATGATTGCCTAAACTTTTTGAATTATTATATACATTTTGCCTAAACAGGCTTTTCACCACTCTTTACTACTTTTTTCTGAACAACCTTTTTTACTACTTTCTTCTGAACAACCTTTGTTCCACCTACGGTAACCGCATTCTGAGCCGTATTTCCCGCATTTGGAATAATCCCTGAAGGATTTGGGTTATTGATAACGCTTGTTTCTTTTTGAATCTGAGGTTTTGTTTCTTCAGGTTTTGCGTCTTCAGGTTTTTTTACAACCGTTCTCTTAACGACCTTCTTTACCGTCTTTTTAACAGGTTCACCTGTTTCCATTCCCGTAACATTTGCTTTTGCAGCTTCTTCCTTAACTTCTGCCCCCGTTTCCTTTACAGATACTTCCGGCTGTTTTGTTATTTCCACTTTTGATTCCGCTTTTATTTCCGTTTTTCCTACAGGTATCTGTCTATCAGCCTCTGCCATCTTTTCCGGACCGGCCTGTGCAGGCTCTTCTGCTACCTTAAGAACAGGCTTCTCAGGTTCAATCTTGACATCCTTGGTCTCACTGTAAAATGCCATCTGGTTCTTTCCACGCTTCTTAGCCAGATAAAGAGCCTTATCAGCTGCTTTATACAGAGTATCAAAATCAACTCCGTCAGTCGGGATCTCGACCGCTCCTATACTTGCAGTCGCTGAATATTTGGTATATTCACCAACTTTAAAGTTTTTAAAGAAGGTTGCCACCCTTCCTGCTTCCTTTTTGACTGTTGCATCATCCTTAAGATCCTTGAGCAGGATTATAAACTCATCTCCTCCTGTTCGGCCTATTATATCATTTATCCTGAACTCACTTTTCAACTGATGACCCAGTGTACTCAGTACTTCGTCACCAAAAGCATGTCCCATGGTATCATTGATCTTTTTAAAGTTATCTATATCAAGAACAAACATCAGAGCCTTTTTATTACTTACTCCGTCATCAAGATACTCCTTGATCTTAGTCTCGGTCGCAACCTTGTTGTAAAGATCTGTCAGAAGATCAGTCTCAGCCTGTTCCTTAAGTTCTCTGTTTGATTTCCTGAAATTGGCTGCATTAATAATACTTAATACCAACAATATCGCCACAAATACAAGTATCAGTATAACTATCTTCCAGAACATCTCGGTAGTTGAAGATATACCCTTTTCGGCCGCATTCTGAATCTGTTCTTCATCCACAGCGATTATAACGAAAGTTTTATAATCCCCGATCGGCTGATAAATGAAATACTGGGCAACTCCATCCTTATTTGTAATAAGAGCCTTCCCCTTGTTTTGTTGAGTCATATTCTTATAAAACTCATCTTTTCTTGTAACCCCGGCAAAGGTTGATTCTTCAAGATATTCAAACAGATCCCCGCCTTCTTTGAATGTCTTGGTATCAATACCCGCACTGTCAAGAATTATTCCCGTGGAACTCATAAGCATATATGTGGATATCTTGGCATTACTGCTTAAGAACGTATCAAGATCGGATATTTCCTTGGGAGTGTATTTAAGGATAAGATTGCCCTCCGCATATGAAGCAGAAACGTAATGAACACAGTCACCCGTTGCGGCCACAATATAATCATCGACACTGCCCTCTTCAACATCCAGATCCCCATCTGTCGCAGCCTTGAGACTCGGCGCCTCTACACCCTTGTTGTTCATGACTTTGCCGTCATTTCTCAGAATGTAACCGGCATCAATATTTAACTGAGTAACAGCCGAAGTTAGCAGATTAACATTGTCATCACAAAAATAATCCCTGTCAACAGAGACTCTTGTGGATAGCATTCTGGCTACCTGTCCGATCATATATATCTCAGAAGAATAGTAATCGGCCATTTCACGTGCCTTATTACTGTACTCATCAATCTTCTTGTCCTTTTCTTTGTTGAGTATATCGGACTTATATGTAATTAGTGTAAAAAGAATGATTATTACAAGGATAACCGTAGGTATTATCCATTGCAGCATATTCTGCCCATTCTTCTTCTGATTACTCATTCATGAACTCCCTGTATTGGTATTAGGTCACTGTTATGAACCGTTACATTTCCTTTGTTGCAGTAATTTCTGTATCCGAAATATCTGTTTCAGTCTTGTCTGTCGATAACATTTCCTCATTTACCTGCATATCATTTTCGTTATCTTTCTCCTGTGTCTCTTCGGTTTTAGGTATGTAATTATCAAATACCCTTACAAACATGAGAGAACTGACATATGCAGAAACACTGAACAGCAGTATAAAAGCAAACATCGACATTATCGGTATATAATATATAAGAAGAAAAACTATAATAAGCAACGCTATACTTCCGAGAGTTGCCGGAAAATGCCTTATACTCATAATAAAAGCATTTTTAATGGTATTCTTTATCGTATTATCAAACTTTGACAAAAGCGGGAACACAAATGTAATCGTGAATACATAGAATATGAAAACAGCAATGAGTAACACCTGCATAACTGTCCTGACCGTACCATTGTCTATGTTAAGTCCCATCTGACCGCTTAAAATCCGATAATCCACAAAAAGAAGAAATCCTGCAGTTATGAAAATGATCCATATCACGGTAGCCTGAAGAAAGTTCTGCTTAAATGATTTAAAAAAGAGTTTGGTAATGTAAGATTCCTCATTTCGTACCATTTTAAGCGTTACATAGTACATGGCTGTCACGGAAGCCCCCACTGTCACAACCGGAATACAGCACAGTAAAAACAGAATATTGAGCCACATAAGATCTGCCACTCTGTTCATAAACTGTACGAACGGACTGTCAAGATTAAAAAATTTCCCCATCTATATATTTCATCCTTTATTTATCACGAATTACGTGAAATATCACATAAATCCAACTTTAATCATAGCTTATTATTGTTAAAAATGCAAGAATTTTACAATTCTATTCGCATAGGAGTAAACCTTATTCCATCCTTCTCCATCTCATCTTTAACATTTGTAAAACCGATCTTATGATAGAACCCTACCGCATAAGGAGATGAATTTACCGTAACGTAAGTTATCCCCTCTTTTTTTGCATCTCTGAAATACCTTCTGATCAGTGACTTTGCCACTCCTTTTCTGTGATATTCCTGATCTACAAACAGCAGAGAAACATGATTGGTGTTACGAACACCCAGTATTCCTATCATTCTCTTATCAATAAATGCACCTATGGCGATATACTCGCCATAGGTAAACATTTTCTTGAGAAGCGGATCTCTTACAAAGCTCTTGAAATTGTGTACTCCCTTAACCGAATAGTCCGGTGCTTCAAATATAAGAAAGGTATCCCAGGCAAGCTGCATGGCATCCTCCCATTCATTCTTATAAAGCGGTCGAACCTCGTAATATATCCTGCTATCCATATAACCTTATTACTTCCATTTAGTGAACAATCCGCCGAAAAATTCTTTTACCGTATCTCCGACTTCCTTAAAGAAACCGCCCACAGCATTCTTAACCAGCTTACCAAGCCCAAGATCCTCAAGATTAACATCATCTATGTTAAATGTTCCGGCATCAATCTTATCCTTATATTTTGCATAAATATCATCAGCCTGCTCTGCCAGTACATTAAAGTCAATCCCCATGTTCTTGATCTTCATCATCAGATCTACAGTCTTCTTTATATCCTCTTCGGTAAGCTGAACATCAAGATCTTTCATTCCCTTACGGATCGCTGCCTCTATCTCCTCTTCCGTATTCAGATCGTTGGCTGCTATCTGAGCCTTAACATATGATATTATCTCCTCTGCCTTGGCATCATTACCGACTGCCTCCTTAAGCTCACCTGTAGTTACAAGCTCATTAAGAGCCGTGTCCAGCGCCTTATCGCTAACAGAAGTACCTGACATCCTCTCATAAGCCTTAAGAGCGCCTATAAGTGCTGCGGTACCTGATATGGGAGAAGGACCGACAACCATGATGTCAGCATCTTCAACACCTGCGGTTATCAGAGCATTTCTGTACATATTCTCGGTACAGTAATTGATATTCTTTGTTGTTACCGTAACACCATGGCCTTTCTCCGCAGGTCTTACGACTACCGAAGAAAGAGACCTTGTACCGATAACCGATGAAGCTATATATGTATCAAGCCTCTGATGTTCTTCCGCATTGGTTACATATACAACATCATAATTGGGAAGATCCGCCTCTGCTATGCCCATAAGAGCAAGCACCGTACTCCTCTGATCTGCACTAAGATCCGCTCCGAGTGCAAGATATGTCTTGTTGCTTGTTACTGTAATAGTCGTGTTTGACTGAACAGCCGTATCGGCTGTGGCACCGGCCGTGGGAGTCGGTGTAGGCGTAGGTGTCGGTGTTGCAGCAGCTTCCGGAGATTCTGTTTTGGGTGCTTCCGTCGGAACCGGTGTTGCTTCTGCCTTAGGTTCCTCTTTTGGCTTATCTGCTGCCTTAGGCTCTTCCTTAGGCGCCTCTGACACCTTAGGTTCTGCCGCTGGAGCTTCATCTTTTTTTTCTTCCTTTGTAGTTTCTGTTGTTACTGCCTCTTCAGTCTTGTTTTCAATAACAATAGTTTCTGTTGCCGCAGCACTTATCGTCATGCCAAATGTCATGGCACCGACAAGCAGCATCGCTGTGAATTTCTTCATAAATATTCCCTCCTTATAAATTACTTAATACTCTCCCAAAACTACTACTTTATTTCATGTCCATGCTATATAACTCATATCGTCAAACACAAATATATAGCATTTTCATGTCTGTAATATAATACATAATAACACTGTATTTAAACTATGTCACTATATTGAATGACCCGAAACATTCCCTTATCTGTTCTCAGCATATTTCAGATCCGGCAGGCATGTCCCTCTCCGGTGTCATAAGCGCCAGGTTACCCTCCGTATCTTCGGCGCACAGAAGCATCCCTTCAGACATCATACCGGCTATCTCACGGGGCTTAAGATTAACAAGGACCATAACCTTCTTACCCACCATCTCTTCAGGCTTGTAACAAGCCTTAATTCCGGACAGTATCTGTCTTACCTCGCTTCCTATCCTGACCTTACTGCAAAGGAGCTTCTTACTCTTCTTAACCTCTTCACACTCGATTATCTCGCCAACCTGCAGCTGAAGCTTTGCAAAATCATCATATGTTATCTCAGGCTTTGCTTCTATATCTATATATTCCGCTTCGGTTGCATCCTTATCCTTTGAAGAGGGATCACTGTTTTCACTCAGAGAGGGATCAATTCCGTTTTCCTTCTCGTATTCAGCTTTCTGAGCCTCTCTTATCCTGTCTACTTCGGCCATAATCTCCTTCATATCGAGTCTTGCAAAGAGAATTTCCGGCTCCTGAGTAACTCTGGTGCCCGGCGCCGTCAGACCATAGTCTGCGAGGAGATCGTAATCCCTCTCTGTTCCGTGAAGCTGCATAAGTATCTTCTGAGCAGTCTCCGGCATGAAGGGAATGAGCAGGTTAGCTCCGATGCAGATTGATTCTACCAGATTATACATAACCTCTGACAGTCTGCCCTTCTTATCCTCTGACTTAGCAAGTACCCACGGCTCCGTTTCATCTATATATTTGTTGCAGCGACGGAACAGTGTAAATACTTCTGTCAGCGCATCAGCCACCCTGAGAGTAGACATTTTGTCATTTACCTTATCCCGGCATCCTGTAATCACAGCCTTAAGATCATCATCCACAGGTTCCGTAACTCCCGTAGAGCTTACAAAACCGTCAAAATACTTATTACTCATGGAAATAGTTCTGTTTACTAGGTTTCCAAGTACATTTGCAAGTTCAGAGTTAAATCTCTCAACCACAAGCTCCCATGTGATTATTCCATCATTCTCATACGGCATCTCATGAAGCACGAAATATCTTGTTGCATCCACGCCGAACAGCCTTACAAGATCATCGGCATAAATAACGTTACCTCTTGACTTACTCATCTTCTCTCCGCCCTGCAGCAGCCAGGGATGTCCGAATACCTGCTTTGGAAGCGGCTCATCAAGCGACATAAGGAAGATTGGCCAGTATATCGTATGGAACCTTACTATATCCTTTCCTATTAAATGCAGATCCGCCGGCCAGAACTTTTTATAGTTATCCGAATAATTCCCATCTGCATCATATCCGATACCCGTTATATAGTTGGTAAGTGCATCCAGCCATACATAAACCACATGCTTATCATCAAAATCAACAGGTATTCCCCATTTAAAAGAAGTTCTTGATACACACAGATCCTGAAGTCCCGGAAGAAGGAAGTTGTTCATCATCTCGTTTTTCCTCGATACGGGCTGGATAAATTCAGGATGGGTGTTGATATGCTCTATAAGTCTGTCGGCATATTTACTCATCTTAAAGAAGTAAGCCTCTTCTTTTGCAGGCTTAACTTCCCTGCCGCAATCGGGACACTTACCGTCCACAAGCTGTGACTCCGTCCAGAAAGACTCGCATGGTGTACAGTAGAGTCCTTCATAGGTGCTCTTATAGATATCTCCTTTATCGTACATCTTCTTAAACATCTTCTGGACCTGCTTCTCATGGTCCTCATCCGTTGTTCTTATGAATCTGTCATAGGAAGTACCCATCATATCCCACAGACCCTTGACAACTCCTGCGACCTCATCAACAAATTCCTTGGGTGTAACACCCTTGGCCGCAGCCTTCTCCTCTATCTTCTGTCCATGTTCATCGGTTCCTGTCTGGAAAAATACCTCGTATCCCTCCTGTCTTTTGTACCTTGCGATACTGTCAGCCAGCACCGCTTCATAGGTATTACCTATATGCGGTTTCCCCGATGTGTAGGTTATCGCAGTTGTAATGTAGTAATTTCCCTTTTTCTCCATTTCTTCCTCCGTAGTATATCATAAGTTATTATTACAATCGTTTCTTTATTTTGTTTGCGTTATTATATCGAACGTTACACAATATATTTTCTTTCAAATATACCGTAAATATCACATTTCAGCCATGCAGAACAATTTATACCCAAAATCTTCCTAGCCGTTATTTATTAACAGATTATACACCTCTCTCTTAGTCATTCCACGATCCCTGGCAACCCTCTTCATACACTCTTTTCGGTCAAAACCTTCATCTTCATACAGCTTCATATGATCCTCAAGAGACATTGTAAGCCATGACTCTTTTTCCTCCTGTTTCAGCTCCTCCCTGTCTCGTCCCTCCAGTACCAGAACATATTCTCCCCGGGGTTCATTTGACTCATAATACCCTATTGCCTCATTAACTCTAAATCTTAATACCTCTTCAAACTGCTTGGTGAGTTCCCTGCATAACACGATCCTCCTGTTTCCAAGCGTATCTCTTAATTCTTCCAGTGTCTTCCTTAAATGATGAGGTGCTTCATATATAATAATGGTTCTGGTTTCATCAGTAAGTTCATTCAGTACTTCACGCCTTTCCTTCTTATCCGAAGGCAGGAATGCCTCAAAACAGAACCTCCTTGTCTTAAGCCCCGACATGGTAAGCGCCGTTATAAGGGCGCAGGCACCCGGCAGCGAAGTCACTCTTATTCCTGCATCATGGCACATACTCACAAATACCTCGCCGGGATCGGATATTCCCGGGGTTCCCGCATCGGTTATAAGCGCAATATCTTTACCTTCCCTGAGCTTATCTATAAGCTCTGCTGCCTTATCATACCTGTTATACTCGTGATAGCTGGTCATCGGAGTTCTGATCCCGAAATGATTAAGGAGCTTAATGCTGTTTCTTGTATCCTCAGCCGCTATTATATCTACTTCATTAAGTGTATCAAGAACTCTCTGTGTAATATCAGACAGATTTCCTATCGGAGTTGCACATAAATACAGAATTCCCTGTTTCTCTTTATTCATAATATCTTATTTTCACTGTTCAGATGTGTTATTTAATCTCTCAATACCCGTAAATATCATATATTTCATCCATATATATTCCGGGCTCTTTATATACTATCAGGGGTTTTTCAACCTTCAGCCTTGAATTTCCTCCCTTAAAAGCTTCTATCAGTATCATATTTGGCTCCTTATCAATAAAAGGATGTACCATCTTGATCCTTTTAGGTTCCAGTTTATACTTTGTCAAAGTAGCAAATATCTCCACCATCCTGAAGGGTCTGTGTACCATGTAAAACCTGCCCTTTTCCTTAAGGAGCCTGCTGCCCTCCCTGACTATATCATCAAGTGTGGCCTTTATCTCATGCCTTGCTATCGCTTTATGTTCATTGTCTCCGGTGAGGCCGTGTTTTCCTATCATATAAGGCGGATTTGTGGTTATCACATCAAATGACAGAGGTTCAAAAAAATCACCTGCGTTATTTATATCGCCAGTTATTATATCAATTTTGTCTTCAAGTTTGTTTAAAATAACGCTTCTGTACGCCATTTCAGCGCTTTCTTCCTGTATTTCAATTCCGGTAAAATGTCTGCCTTTCGTCTTTGCTTCAAGCAGTATTGGTATTATCCCGGTTCCCGTTCCGATATCAAGTACCGTCTCTCCCTGCCTTACGACAGCAAATCCCGACAGAAGTACCGCATCCATTCCAAAGCAGAACTTCTTAACATTCTGGATTATCTTATAGCCGTTCCTCTGAAGATCGTCTATGCGTTCATTTTCCTTAAGCTCTACTTCATTCTCAATCATCATTAAGCTTTGACTTTCCGTCCTTCTTTTCAAGCTGTTCAAGTGCCTTAAGCTCTGCCTCTTCGGCATTATCTTTGTCCTTATTCCTGCCCTTATCTTTCTTATGACGCGGCTTGAACTTAAGCTGTGATACCTTGTATTCCTTTATCTCCTTCTCATCGCCCTCTTCTATAACTACCTTTACCAGCTGACGAAGAACATTCACACTTGCTACTTCACCCTTAAATCCATCTTCGGTCGTTACGTTGTCACCTATATTGGGAAGCTTCCGGTTAAGCTCCTCGTATGTATCCTCTTCATTCTTAAGACAACACATGAGACGACCGCAGATCCCTGATATTTTAGACGGATTAAGGGAAAGATTCTGCTCTTTTGCCATCTTAATGGATACCGGGGCAAAATCCGATAAATATGTATGACAGCATAACGGACGACCACAGAAACCGATGCCACCGAGAATCTTTGTCTCGTCCCTTACACCTATCTGCCTGAGTTCGATACGCGTCTTAAACACTGAAGCAAGATCCTTTACAAGCTCTCTGAAATCAACACGTCCGTCAGCCGTAAAATAAAATAACACCTTATTATTATCAAAGGTATACTCCGCATCAATAAGCTTCATTTCAAGACCATGCTTAACAATCTTTTCTTTACATATCCTGAATGCCTGACGCTCCTTCTCCCTGTTCTTTGCTTCTTTTTCATCATCCTCTGCCGTAGCCTTTCTGATAACGGGCTTAAGCGGCTGGGTTATCTCTTTATCATCTTTTTCCGTAGGCGGCAATACCACTGTTCCGTATTCGACTCCTCTTGCAGTCTCTACAATAACATGATCTCCCCTTTTAAACTCCGTATCCTGCGGATTAAAATAATATATCTTTCCCGCCGTTCTGAAACGTATTCCTATGATCTTTATCATTATGCTTCTCCCTTGATCCTTTAATTCTCTTTAATAACCAGTAACAGAAGTTCCAGTGCCAGCTCCAGATTAACATTGGCCTTTAGCCTGCTCTTTGTTTTGTCTATAGCCTCTATGATCTTCTCTATACCCTCATATGAACTCTTACCTGCCCTGTCACGTATATGGTATATCTCATCTTTAAACACAAGGCTGTCCGCATCACCCGTAGCTTTGTACATCAGTATATCCCTGTACCAGATAAGCAGAATATCCAGATAATCATCAATATTCATCTTATAGGCACTTATCTGGTTTATCGTATTGACAAAATCACCCGTATCCATTTCATGTGCATATTTCAACACTCGTACGGCCTCATTCTTGATATTGTCAAAATCCTCGCTGGTCGCCAGATGCTTGGCCTTTCCTATATTTCCTCTTGCAAAAGCAACACAGATATCTGCCTGATAATCCGGAACATGGATCCGTTCCATTAAATACTTTCTGACAGTCTTATCATCAACAGGCCTCATGTTTAGTACTGTGCTTCTTGATATGATCGTTGGAAGCAATGCGGAAATATTACTTGTGAGCAGCATGATGACAACATATTCAGGCGGCTCCTCAAGTGTCTTAAGCAGTGCGTTCTGTGCCTGTACACTCATATTTTCCGCTTCATTTACAATATAAATCTTCCATCTTGAGCTGTATGGTCTTACATAAACGTCAGATACGATACCGACTCTCACATCCTCAACACCTATGGTACCGGGCTTTTCATGGACAAGCGTGATTATATCCGGTTGATTCCTGGTAACAGCCTGTTTACAGGCATGGCATTCCATACACGGCTCAACACTGTTATTGTTTTTATTGTTCTCACATTGCAATGCCATTGCAAATGTTTCCGCAATAAACTCTTTGCCTGCATTTTTTTCCCCGTTAATGATATATGCATGATTTATCGTATCATTCAACAGGGCATTCTTTAAATGCTCCTTAATATGTTCCTGTCCGATGATATCACTGAACTTAGCCACTTTTGTCCCCCAATCGTGCAAAACGGATTGTCCTGTCACATTTATAGATCGGATAGAAATAAACTACCCGTTGCGCAGTAACGTCGGATATACGAAAAGCACATTCATCAGTCTTTCATGTAAATATATCCAACAGCATCCCTTTGATCTCATCAATCTTTCCCAAAATCGACAGATGATCCTTCTCCTCCTTCATAAGCTCCTCTGCCAATGAATCCAGATTCTCATCTATAAGGCGTATGATCCCGTACACTCTGTGACGTCCTCGTCTGTCAAGAAAATTCTCTCTTGAGAACTTATGTGATCTGTTGACCACTTCGTTCAAAAAATCCTTGATAAGTGTTCTGTAACGTTTCATATCACGGACATCCATATGTTTGCTGATCTTCTTGCCCTGCATGGTAATATCCTGAAACATGAGATTCAGCCTCTCCTGAAGACCTGCATCATCAATCCGGCTCATAAGGGTGAAGCGAAACTGTTCATCTGTCGGCTTAACCTGTTCTGCGGATTCGGAAACTGCCTGTGTTGGCAGCATCTGATTTATCTTCATATCCATTCGTTCACCCTCCTTATAATATTATCTGTTCCGAATGACTTCACCTGTTTATTTGTACAGATGCGTTATTCAATCCTGTTATTTATTTGTGTTATTTATTTATGTTATTTAATATAATCCTTGTAATCATGGTGTTTATGCCCACCATATGAATTGTCAGAATGCCCGGTCATACAATCTTATCCATTATATAACTTTCGATTTTTTTAATGCATTCTTCCAGGTCATCATTCACAAAACGTCGGTCTATACCTGCTGCCTTAAGCTTATCTTCGGAAAAATCCTCTGTATCGCTTAGGAATCTCCTGCACATTTCGGCGTACTTGTGATTCCCGGGCTTTTTCTCGCGTTCAAGAGCTCTTGTCAGTCTAACGCCATCCTCAACCTCAACATATATCGGCAACACTACGTCTTTTCCGAAATATTCTCTTGTGGAAACATATGAAGTAAGCACACCTGCAATAAGATAGTCAAAGTGTTCAAGATCTATCTGCTTATCCTTCGCCGTGAAATATCTCCACAGGCCGTGTACGGTATTATATGCCCGTTCCTCTATGATAAGTCCGTCTCTTTGCATTCCGGCATACTCATCTTCAGTAACAAAATTATATGTCACCCCGTCCGTTTCACCATCTCTTTTGGGACGTGTCGTATACATTACCACACTTTTAAGCATATCCGGATATTTATCAATGATCCTTTTATATATTGTATCCTTTCCCGTTGAACTCTTACCCATTAAATAAAAAATCTTACTCATATATCATAACTTCCTTAAAAGATCCGATCCCCTGAATATTTAAACCTTTCTTCATCATTGATAATACTTCAGCTACCGTTTCATCACTTATAACCTCACCCGGCACAATAACCGGAATACCCGGCGGATACAAAAGTATATATGAACCGCTTATCTTTCCTGCGGCTTCAGACAACAGACAGGGCTTTATTCTGCCGATATCATCAAGTACCTCATATGCTTCCTTAAGCTTCCGGTTTTTCAGAGAACAGTAATATCTGCCACCCTTCACTGCTGTTTCTGTTATATCCGCAGATTGCTTTTTTAATTCTTCAAGCTTCTCATCAATGCATTCCAACGCATTTATCAGTCTCTCAAAATCCACCCTCTTATCCATAATGGTCATAATGATAAGACAGTAATCAGCGGCTGCCATTTCAGGCTGAATCTTATGCTCTTCCCTGAGTATATCGTACAGCTCTTTACCCGAAATACCTGAATTTACTGTGCTTATGACTATCTTGCACGGATCCGGATTAGTAATAGAATACTCTGATTTATAGTGCATTCTGCACATATGAGTCAGCCTCTTAAACTTTGATGTTCTGTTTTCAAACCATTCTATATTATTAAGATATTTTCTAAACAGTTCATCTCCATGCTCATCTATAACTGTCATACAATTGTCGATCCCGGCCATAAGCAGATATGACGGTGAACTCGACTGGTATGTGGACAGAAATCTCTTTAATTTCCTCCTGTCAACCCTGCTTCCGTTCACATGAAGCAGTGCCGTCTGTGTCGGCGCAGGCAGTGTCTTATGTACACTGTGTATCACAAGATCCGGCTTGCTCATTACGGCGGATTCGGGAAACCCATTATGAAACCCGAAATGTGCACCGTGCGCCGCATCAACTATAAGTATCGCATCATGTTTATGAACAGTCTCTGTGATTGCCGCAATATCCGATGACAAGCCCTCATAAGTCGGAGAAGTGATCACTACTGCCCTGATACCCTTATTATCATTAAGCTCCTTCTCCAGATCATGTATATCTATCCCTGTACAGATGTTTATTCCGGAAATGATCTTTGGATAAACATAGCGACATTTCAGCCTGTTCAGTACTGCTGCATTATAAACGGATTTATGACAGTTTCTTGCAATGAGAATTTCATCTCCCTGCACTGTAGCGGCAGATACAGCAGATAGAATCCCCGCAGTACTTCCGTTTATCAGGAAAAAACTCTCATCCGAACCATACAAAGATGACGCATATTGCTGCGATTCCATGATGATACCTTTCGCATCATGAAGATTGTCCATATCATCTGTCTCTGTAATATCGTACTTAACAAGCGATTCCAGAAAGCTGTATTCCGGGTTTCCTTTGTGTCCCGGCATATGTCCGCGATACAGCGAAAGAGTCTCATACTCCCTAAGAGCCTCACAAAGCCTCATCCAATGTATTCTCCTTCAAAACAGGTTCTCCGTCTTCTGTCGGTTCATCCTCTTTGGAAACAGGCTCCTCATCTTCTGTCGGTTCATCCTCTTTGGAAACAGACTCCTCATTTTCTGCTGTTTCATCTTCTGTTGAAACAGAACCTGCTATATCATCATTTAAAAAATTGTTCCCATCCGGTTCTTTTGTACTCCATGACCCGGAGTAAGCATCCGTATCCGGTTCAGTAACAGGCACTTCTTCATAAACCTCGGTTTCTTCCGCAACAAAGGCTTCATCTGCTTTTTCACTATCCTCTTTTTTGCTGTTCTCCGTAACTGTTTCTTCCGATATATCATCATTACCGGTATTACTCGAGTATTCCTTCATCTTCTTCGCCAACAGGAACAATGTAATAAAATCTGTTGCACCGCAGAATATAAAACTTATACCCATAATGATGATCAGAGTTTTTGCAATGAATGCAGGCTGCAGCACACATATTGCTCCGATTGACAGGCACAGAAGAGAGAATACCAATACATACAGCCAGCCGTTAAATTCGATACGCTTAAGATCTATGGCATGCTGAAGCTTTATTATTCCGTTTACCAGAATAAGTATGCCGAGCAGCACGGGTATCAGTTCTATGACTTTATCCATCTTAACGATAAGGGCAAGACCCGCAAGAATAAGAACAACACCTGTAACAAAGTCATATCTGTATACTGAATCGATAACTGTATTTCTTGTAAAATAGGTTACCAGGTTGATTATTCCAAGAACAGCTGCAATTGCTCCCAGTGTTAAGCAAAAAGTCTTCATGGTTGTTTCAGGAAAGATGACCATCACCAAACCCAGAACAACATAAATAGCCGAAGTTACATACACACTTTTGTTAATCTTTGTTCCCATACCTTATACCTGCCTTTCCCGTTAATGATAATAACCACCCATTTACCGGCTAAGAAAATATTCATCTGTTATCTGATGATTGTTACCATCGAGAGTATTTCTGTACTCCTCGACAAGATGATCGTACTTACCGGTGTTCATATCTATAACCGCTTTTATCCTGCCCTTATCCCACAAAGGTCCGCGGGTTATATACTTTATTACCTCATAATACTGCCTGATACTATCATTCTCTATCTGATCCATGCCTGTCTGGACAGTCTCATCATAACCTACAGGGGCTTCCCGCCACATATGTCCAATTCGCCAGTTATCCTCTCTGACCGCAGGAAGCTTTGAAAGGAATGGATCGCCCAATGCATACAGATCGTTAAGATACATATCCTGGTTATAATACCGGGAAATACCGGGAACCATGATAAGAACTCCGGAATTGGTTCCTTTTCCTCTTAATTCCTCTATACCCGACTCGTTCCAGGCTCCCCTTATTACCATATCTCCTGTTTTAATATATGAAATTGCATTGTTGTACAGGCTTGTAAATTGGAAATATCCGCCTCTCTCATCGGCTATGGGCGAATTACCGTATCCAAACAGATACTGATTGGTAAGCGGTTTGGCGGTATAAGAAACCACGATACATAAAAACAGAACTACAGAAAAAGCCTTGACCGTCATCTTCCTTAACTTATGTTCCGTTTCATCACTACCGCTGATCCATATAAGTGCAATGACCGATATCAGAAAAAGTACGGTATAATGTCTCCCTACCATAAAGTCACCGCCAATGTAAAATACATATACGATGTACAAAAGCACTCCGGCCATACAATATGTGTAGTGCGCCTTTCTTACAAAAACCGTAAGGATGACTGCGAGAGCGGGGATCAATATAAGCACCGGATCAAAACTAAGTGTAGTAAGGAAATACTGGACTCCTCTTATAAGATATTCTCTCTCCGGGATCGCTGTACCCAGCTTGACATAGGCAGTGTTTGGAAACGGAAAACCATAGTAAAATGTGGCAAACACTTCCCATCCGATAAAAGGAAGGAGTCCCGCAAAACCGATAAACACGGACTTGACAAAGCTTACTCCGTCTCTCCTTCCAAGATACACATAAAGTATCATCGGAACGAACATAAGCACAGCATCCATCCTTGTCATTGCAATAAGCGATATCAGTACTGCGAGGATAAACAGCTTCTTTCCGTCATATCTGCTGTCTGCCAGATAATACTTCATAAACAGAGCCGTCAGAAAGAACAGCATACAGTTCTCAAGACCACTTGTCGTATAACTAACAAAGCTCATGCTTCCTATGAGTGAAACAAATGCAAGGATCACCTGCCATGAACTGCGACAGAAGTTCTTAAGAGTAATAATATAGGCAGATGTAGAAAATAACACGCATATCAGCAGTGAAACAAGGAACATCTTCCTGAAAACAAAGTACCCGCATGCTATAACAAGCGTGAATAACGGACATGATGATGCAGTCGCCCTCTCTCCGATATTATATACAAATCCGTTACCCTCAACGAGATTCTTTGCCATGATATAAGCATGATAAGCGTCATCACTCTGCCATGCCAGTGCAACAATTACAATGACAAATATGACCGTAGTTATGATCTTATATTTATCTGTCCGTGATCTAAATGTCGCACCCTCCTGCTTCATTCACCACTCTCCTCAGTTGAAACGCTCTTTTTTCCACCCTTATTTACAACATTTTTCTCATTTTTCTTGAGCTTAAACAGTAGCCTTAATGCCTCGGTCACAGACTTAAGCTTGATGCTTGATTTCGAGCCCTTATAATGTATGGGCACCTCTATCGTATTAAGGTTACGGCAGTAATATCTCATTTCGGTCTGATACATATGCCCCTTGGACATGATGGCATCAAGATCCATATTCTCAAGGATATCTCTCCTGAATGCTTCAAATCCGCTGGTCATATCCTTAAGCTTCGTTCCAAGGACGAAATTGGCAAGATATGTACCTCCTGAACTTAAGAATCTGCGATACAGCGGCTGGTTGGTGATATCACCACCCTCTATAAACCTCGAACCCCATACACAGTCATATCCTTCTTCAAGCTTCTCGATAAACTGCGGTATTTCCTTCGGAAGGTGCGATCCGCCTCCATCCATCTCAATGATCTGCTCGGCACCGTCTTTAAGTGCCATCTTAAATCCATACAAATAGCAGGTAATGACTCCCCGGGATTCTGCGTGAAATATGAGCTTGATACGATCATATTTCTTTTCCATTTCCCTTATGATCTCCTCTGTCCTGTCCTTACTGTAGGAATCTATTACAGGATAGACATACAGATTATCATACGGAAGCTCCATTATCTGCTTAAGAACGCCCTCCATTGTAGTCTCTTCATTGGCTACGGGCATAACTATTATTGTTTTTTTCATCTATCTACCTCAAAAGAACCGGGCATCACCCAGATTCGAATATATCGGGAAACCTTCAGACCGTTTCCCATAACCGTACAATAGGTCACAGTTCTTATTATTGTAAACCAAATGCGGCTTAACATCAAGTGTTAAGCCGCATTTTGACCTTATATATGCTTGTTTTGATCCATTCTCAAGTATCTGTGTGATTTTACCTACTGAGTTCATCCGCAAAAGTAAGCGCCCGGTCAACAACCACATCAGAATTGTAATGCTGCCACTCACCCCATCTGCCGAGTCCTATTATATTTCTTTCTTTCATGTAAGACAGAAGACGCTGCATTATCTCTTCCTTACCGATAGTATTAAGAGGATATGCATACTTATTTATAAAGCATTTGTCCTTATCATGTATACCGGTCCCAGCTTCTTTCGATGCAGAAATACCACTCACGGATGCAGAATCATCTATTTTCTCGTATCTTGTAAGATTGGTCTCTGTCCAGTAACCCTTGGATCCGGGACAGAAATTATGTCTTACAAGTATCCTGTGATAGGATAGACCGGGATCCGGATAATAGATCCAATGAGCCTTTGTATCAAGCTTCTCATCGATGTATTCTATTACAACCGAAGTATATTTAAGTGCCTCCATATCCTTAAGATATTCTTCGCTGACACCTCTATACTCCTTTATATCCGTCCACGGCACCGTATTGATGATGCAATCAGCCTTGTACGTATCGTTAACGATACGATTGTCAGCATCCATCCTTTCAATACTCTCACCGTATTTTATCTTATCACCCAGCTTTCCGGCCAGCTTTAACCACAATTCCCCATATCCGTATTTTTTGGGATAATAAAATCTCGCATGCCCCGGCTGAGTACCATAGGCCTTCCTCTCAAGACAGCTTATAAGAGTCTCCTCAAACGATACATTCGGAAGCTTATTAAGCCAGTATGTACCAAGCTCATTAAGGTTTTCTCCAAACATCTTCCTATTATACGGGATCATATAATCCTCAGCTATCTTATCCCCAAGCTTCCAGTATATCCAGTCAACGAACTTTTCAGGCATTTCCTTACCGAGATTACAGCCCGCAACCGCAATCGATTTAAGATACTGTACCTGATCATTTAAACTCATTTGCCAGATATTGGCTTCGATCGGACTGTTTATTGTGTTGCCACCTACGACTATTCTGGAATCCCTGTCGTATTCATCCCACATTTCTTCAGGCATGAAAGGAAACAGAAAATCAAGCACCCTCCTGTTCTTAACATCAAGAAAATGGCCACCGCCTATATCAAGCGGCGAACCATCTACTTCCCTGCTGCGGCACAGTCCTCCTGCTTCATCTTCCTTCTCAATAACAAGAAAATCTTCAATTCCGTTTTGAAGAAGCCTGTTGGCTAAGGTAAGTCCGGCAGGTCCGGCTCCCAATATCAAATACTTCAAATGCTTTCTCCTTACTTAACAGATAAACCCATATACTTAATGATTGTACTTATCATTTCTGAAATGCCACTAAAGCTTACCATCTATCAGTTCTTCTTTTTTATTACGGCTGAGACGTTTTATATGCCACTCCCGGCTCATTGCTTCTTCTTTGGTCTTATATTCCTCATTATAAACAAGCTCAACCGGGCACCTGCTCCTTGTATATTTCGCACCTTTCCCCGCATTATGCGCTTTAAGCCGCTTATCAAGATCATTTGTATATCCCGTATACAACGAACCGTCGCTGCATCTTACCATATATGTATAATAAATCATTTTACTTATTTCTTTAAAGCTTAACTGTTAATTTCATTTATTTTTCATAGCATCGGTAAGTGCCCTGAAAGCATCTGCATCTGAAGGCTTTATCGTTGATTTAATGGTTATTACAGGCTCAGCAACAGTAATATTCTTCATGGAATCAAGATATTCCCTCATCTTTCTTGCTGCACACGGAGCCCAGGAACCATTTTCGATAAGTCCGACTTTCCTATTCTGGAAATTCTTTATCTTCAGATGATGGAGCAGATCATTCATGGGCGGGAATACTTCACCGTCATATGAACATGCTGCAAGTATCATCCTGTCATACAAAAATGCCTGTTCTACCGCCTCTGATACATCCTCTTCCGTAAGATCCATTGTTTTTACCGTCTCACCGGCCTCCTCGAGCTGCCTGGCGTAATCAAGCACTGCCTTCTTTGTATTACCATGAATGGATGCATATGCTATAAATATACCCTCTCTGTCAGGCTCGTATTTACTCCATTTATCGTATTTTCCTATCACAAATTCAATATCATCCTTATGTACAGGCCCATGAAGCGGTGCTATACATGAAATATCAAGAGCTGCTGCCTTCTTAAGCAGCATCTGTACCTGTGCTCCGTATTTTCCGACTATATTGAAATAGTAGTGACTCGAATCCGATATCCATTCCTCATTATTCGCAAGTGCTCCGAAGGTTCCGAAGGCATCTGCTGAGAAGAGAACCTTCTCGCTCTGCTCATACGTAACCATAACCTCCGGCCAGTGAACCATCGGTGCCATGATGAACTGAAGAATATGACTGCCTAAGCTAAGTGTATCATTCTCTGCTACAGCCTGAAATCTTGCCGAGTAATCTGTATCAAAGAACTGAGCTATCATCTGTCTTGTCTTTACACTTCCCACAAGCCTCATATCAGGATACATATCCGCCAGTCTTCCGATATTAGCCGCATGATCGGGCTCCATATGCTGGATCACAAGATATGAAGGTTTCTTTTCGCCCAATACCTCTTTTAAATTTCCAAAGAACTTCTCCGTTCCCCTCTCATCTACCGTATCCATTATCGCAATCTTATCATCAAGAATGACATATGAATTATAGGATATTCCTTCAGTAGGATACTGACTTTCAAAAATCTCAAGCTCCGGATCATCCACTCCCACAAACTTTATTGTATCCGATACTGCTACTCTGTCATAAATACTCATAACGCCTCCTGTAGAATTTTAGTAAGCCGCTATATTTGCTTTTCTACCGCTTACAATTTTTTCAATCATCATGATAAACTTTCAAACGAAGTTACTATCATATACTCTATCACAGTTTAACAGCTTAGGCAAACATACGCTACGTAGTCAGGTCGATAGCAGTTTTTATGGAATTAAGTACATGTTTTTTATTTTTACTCCACTCCGGTGCAACAAGTATCTTCTTATCTCCGTCACCTGTCATTCTGTGGATCACTACTGATTTCGGAATTATCCTGAGACAGTCGATTATAAGACTCACATACTCTTCTTCGCTCATTACCCTGACTTCTCCACTCTCATATTCATTTAACAGATCCGTGCCCTTTAAAATGTGCAGTAATTGAAGCTTTATTCCATTAACTCCGTTTCTGCATACATAGTCAACCGTATCAAGCATATCCTTCCGATTCTCTCCGGGAAGACCAAGTATTACATGGGTTATGACTTCTATCCCCCTTGATCTTAATTCCGTTACAGCCTTATCATAAACACTTAACGGGTAACCTCTTCTTATATATTCGGCCGTTTTTTCATGAATGGTCTGAAGCCCCAGTTCTATCCATACAGGCTTGATCTTATTCATTTCAACCAAAAGATCCAGAACCTCTTTGGGTAAACAGTCAGGTCTTGTAGCAATGGATAATGCAACTATATCAGGATGTTTAATAGCCTGTGAATAAAGTGACCTGAGCCTTTCTACAGATGCATATGTTCCTGTGTACGCCTGAAAATATGCAATATATTTTCCATTCCCTGTTTTTGATTCTACGAGCCTCTTTCCTTTTTCAATCTGATCTCTTATGCTGTCCTCCGCATTACCCGCATACTCTCCGCTCCCACCCTTTGAACAGAAAATACATCCTCTTGTATCAATGAATCCATCCCGATTTGGACAGGAAAAACCACCATTTAATGCGATCTTATATACTTTGCATCCAAATTTATCCTTCAGATATTGATTTAACGAATAGTAATACATATATTCTCCCAATGAACAAATCAATAAAAAAATACGACCAAATGATTATTCGGTCGTTTGTGATAAATATTTAATTCCGAAGAGTAGCGGGGACAGGATTTGAACCTGTGACCTTCGGGTTATGAGCCCGACGAGCTTCCAGACTGCTCCACCCCGCGTTATAAAATAAATGGGCGGAGGTGGATTCGAACCACCGAAGGCGTTGCCAGCAGATTTACAGTCTGTCCCCTTTGGCCACTCGGGAATCCGCCCATTATTTGTCATAAGGGTTACCGTGAAGCAGTGGATTCCTTATGACCAGTTTTAGTATTACCGGCAAAAACCGGAGAGCCGATGATCGGACTCGAACCGATAACCTGCTGATTACAAATCAGCTGCTCTGCCAATTGAGCCACATCGGCATTGATATTAAGGAGGAACCCGCTTGCGGGAGAATTCCTTAATATGAAGTGAGCGCCCATCGCGAAGCGATCTTAAGTGGCGCTAACTACCCTTAACAGGTAGTATATCTTATGAATAAAGTGGGGCCTATAGGGCTCGAACCTATGACCCTCTGCTTGTAAGGCAGATGCTCTCCCAGCTGAGCTAAGACCCCAATTTATAACCGACCCAGATCGGACTCGAACCGACGACCTCCGCCGTGACAGGGCGGCGCTCTAACCAACTGAGCCACTAGGCCATTTAATTAAGGTAATGTACCCTCAAAACCAAACACTGAAACTCATCCTTACCAATTATAGGTCAAGCCTTCGACCGATTAGTAACATTCAGCTTAATGCATTACTGCACTTACACCTATGACCTATCTACCTTGTCGTCT
>JAEEHY010000169.1 GCA_016281085.1 Lachnospiraceae bacterium | reverse complement strand
CCTCCGACCTCCTCGGTAAAAAGAACACATATAATGTGAAGCTCATCCTTTATCGAATCAGGCAGTCCGCTGAAGGTTTCATTAAAGTAATATTTCTGCTCATAGGCATTCGCACCGCAAAGTACGATATTTTCATCTGACTGTATTTTTTCTTCCATCTGTGTCCCGAAACCTCATATCTTCATATAGCACATCACAGCTACTACTGCCATAAGTATCGCAAACCCTCCGAATGCAAAAGCGAAACCGGATCTTGCCCTTATCTTCTTAATGCAGTTAAACCCGGCAAGAAGGGCTCCGAAACCAAATATCTGGGGAAAATACATTCCCGTACCTTCGCCGAAGGAATTAAGGACAACCATAACCAATATCCCTACGGCCAGGGCCGCATTGATGAAATCGATCAGGAAATCCTTTCCTCTCATTACATTTCTGATATATATTCTGGATTCTTTATTCATTACTATACCAATGTAAGAAATTTTTCCTTATATAATCTATCCCAATGTAGCTGCCATTACAGCTTTAATGGTGTGCATACGGTTCTCCGCTTCGTCAAATACAACCTCTGAATATTTCTCGAATACCTCATCGGTAACTTCCATCTCTGTCAGGTCAAATCGCCTGCCCATTTCCTCCCCAATCTCTGTTTTAAGATCATGGAATGATGGCAGGCAGTGCAGGAATATGGCTCCTTCCTTAGCCTGGTTCATTATATCCATTGTAACCTTGTAAGGAGTAAGCTCCCGTATCCTCTCCTCCCATACCTCATCAGGCTCGCCCATGGAAACCCACACATCGGTATATATAATATCAGCATCCTTCGCTGCATCCATAGCATCTTCGTTAAAATCAACAGTTCCGCCGCTTATCTTACAGAACTCCCTGCATTCCTCAATAAGCTTCTCATTAGGAAAATACTTCTTCGGTGCGGCTGCAACAAAATGCATACCCATCTTCGCACAGGTGATCATAAGGGAATTGCCCATGTTATACCTTGCATCTCCCATATACACAAGCTTGCGTCCTTCAACAGATCCAAGATGCTCACGTATAGTAAGCAGATCCGCCAGCATCTGGGTGGGATGGTATTCATTCGTAAGTCCGTTCCACACCGGAATCTCCGCGTATTTTGCCAGCTCCTCCACTATTTCCTGCCCGAAACCGCGGTATTCTATTCCGTCAAACATCCTTGAAAGCACCCTTGCCGTATCGGCTGTGCTTTCCTTCTTCCCTATCTGAGAGCTCTTTGGATCTAGGTAAGTAGTACCTATACCCATATCATGAGCCGCAACCTCGAATGAACATCTTGTTCTTGTACTGGTCTTCTCAAATATAAGAGCAACATTCTTTCCCTTATACATACGGTCAAAGATTCCCTGCTTCTTCTTTGCCTTAAGCTCGCCCGCAAGATCAAGGAACTCCTGTATTTCTTCTTTTGTAAAATCCTTAAGTGTCAAAAAATCCCTTCCCTTTAAGCTCATGACGATACGCCCTTTCAAAAAATAAGAATAGATTAAAGTGTACTATATAACGGCATTTTTTACAAGTATGACTTTCTGTTGAAATTCGCTGTTCTATACGAAATAAAAATGGTGGCGCATAACACCACCATTTACCTTCTGTTTCCATTTATTTACACTTACCAGAATACATGATTTCCTACTACCATGCCTTCATAACCCGAGCTTACCGGTCTGAACTTGGTCGCTCCTCCTACATATGAAGCACCGCCAATTGCTGCCTGTGCTGCCGATACACAGCTTGACTTGGGACCCTGTGCACATATCTGAGCCACTCTGCCGCTTCCTGCGGGTGAGAACTGTCCCTTGGCATATATTACAGAATACAGTGAATTACCGTATTTACCTGTGCGAAGCCTGTTCATAACAACTGCGCCTACGGATACCTGACCCTCGAAGCACTCATTTCCTGCTTCACTCTGTATAAGCGCTGCAAGTAAGGTTACATCATCATATGATGCTGCATTGCCTGATGATACGGAAGCCTCACTGTTTGCGGATGAACTCTTGGAAGACTTATCAGAGCTCTTAGATGCCTTGGCGCTGCCTGCACTTGCTGCCGCTGCTTCTTTGGCCTTCTTCTCTGCCTCTTCCTTGGTTCTTATGGATTCGATCGTTTCACCCTTACTGATCTCATCCGATATATCAACATATTCGGCTGATACATAACCAACCGTTCCGTCGGAGAATTCAACCGATACCCATTCGCCAAGATCCTCGACAACCTCAATCTCATCTCCTTCGGCGAGCAGATCGTAAATCCCTGCATCCTGACTGGCTTCTTTTCTGACTCTCAGACATGAAGTCTTTGATGTGGCTACCTTCTCAACCACGGAGTCAGCCAGTCTTTTGGCATCTGCTCCGAATAACAAATAATCATTCTTAACCCAGCCTGTTAACTTACCTGAGCGAACCTTTGTCCAGCCCGATCCCTTCTCCAGAATCTCACCGGCACATTCTTTGTAAAGCTTACCTACTATTTCTGAATCTTCAGAGGAAGAAGCTCTGACATTTACCGCCTCTTCAACATTTGCCATTGCCAGCTTCTCGTAACTTATACCTGCAATCTCACCCCTTAGATCAGCGCTGTTTTCCGAGCTGCTGTCTTCCGTTCCGTCTACCTTGATATCTATGGTCGAACCTGAGCCAACCTTGATATCTATCGACGAATCTTCATCTGACCCGCTGTTTTTGGCTACGGTATCCTTAACCGTAATCTTCGCCGATGCAGCATCCGACTTTGTGATCGTCTTACCTGCTGCGAAAACACTCTGCATACCCCCCAGCATCACGGTCGCTGTGACTGTAACCCATGCCACTGCCGCCATACAAGCATGCATTCTGTTTTTCATGATTTCCTCCTATAGTATTGGATGACTATATCTGATTCCAACAGCTTGTGGCACCTTCTTTACCACCTACAACATGTTGTGAATTATTACAAATTTGTTACAAAATTAAAAGTCATCGAACTATACTATAACAGGGTTTTACAGAATTGTCAAATGTTTGTTACGTTTATTTTACAAAATTGTTTCACATGCTTCTTGACTTGGCCGCGCATGCCCTCTCTGCTTCTATAACTGCCGAACGGAAGCCCATCTCCTCCAATACTGCCACCGCATCAATAGTCGTTCCGGCCGGTGAACATACCATATCCTTGAGCTCTCCGGGATGTTTCCCGGTTTCAAGTACCATCCTGGCACTGCCAAAAACTGCCTGGGCAGCCATTTCGTATGCTGTCTTACGGGGAAGGCCTTCTGCCACTGCTCCGTCCGCCATTGCTTCTATAAGCATGAATACATATGCCGGAGAGCTTCCGCTTACTGCCACAACGGCATCCATCTGACTTTCCGATACCTCGTAGGCTCTGCTGAAGCTGTTAAGTATCCTTAATACCGTCTCAAACTCCTCATCACTGACAAGATTATTCCTGCATACTCCCGTACAGCCTTCACCTACAAGCGCAGGTGTATTGGGCATGCATCTTACAAGCTTGACAGGCTTGCCATACTTATCTCCTAGCCAGTCAAGTGTCTTTCCGGGTGCTATCGATATGATGACAGTGTTGTTTGAAACGGTATCCTTTATATCCTCTATTACAGCCTCATATACCTGCGGCTTAACAGAGGTTACCACAATGTCGGCCCTTGCAACGGTATTGTTGGAGGATGTTACGTCAATTCCGTACCGTTTCTCCATTTCCTCCATTCTTTCGATGATGGCATCTGCTCCTATGATATCCTGAGCGGATACTACTTTGTTTGCTATGAGTCCGCCAATCATGGCTGATCCCATATTTCCGAGTCCTATAAAACCTATTCTCATACTATTCTCCTTTTATTGAATACATCAGTAACGCAGCGGCTACTGCGGCATTAAGCGATTCCACCTGACCATGCAT
>JAEEHY010000168.1 GCA_016281085.1 Lachnospiraceae bacterium | reverse complement strand
GTTCAACTCTTTTATCATTGTAAATTAGTTGGCTTTCATTATCAAGTATCATCAAATTGAACACCTTCGCCACGATGATATCTAAAAACTATTTGCTATATGCTTTTTATCTATGATATCATTAAATTGTAAAATTGTGTTTATTGTCGGCAGCAACAGTAAGAAAAGATAAATATAAACATCCGAAACAGAAAATGACAAAAGATAAACTTGTTTATACAAATGAAAACTGTGTTGGCTGTAACAAGTGCATCAATGCGTGCAGTTGTCTAGGTGCCTGTGTACCTGTGGAAGGATCGGAAAACGGCAAATTTCATATAGATGTCGACACCGAACGCTGTATAGCATGCGGCGCATGTTTTCAGGCGTGTGAACATAATGCACGGGAATTCAGGGATGATACCGAACGTTTCCTTAACGATCTTAAGAACGGAGAACCGATCTCTCTTCTTGTCGCACCTTCCTTTCCCGCCAATTATCCCGATGAATATGAAGCTGTACTCGGTGAACTGCATTCAATGGGTGTAAACCGTTTTATAAACATTGCTTTCGGAGCCGACATCGGAACCTGGGCATACATTAAATACATGCAGGAGAATGATTTCAAAGGCGGGATATCACAGCCCTGTCCGGCAGTTGTAAGCTATATCGAGAAATATGAACCGCAGCTTATAGACAGTCTGTTTCCCATACAGAGTCCGCTCATGTGCGCTGCCACATATGCACGTAAGCAGCTTAAGATCACGGATAAATTTGCATTCTTAAGCCCATGTATTGCCAAGAAAATAGAGATAGAGGATCCCAACACTCACGGACTTGTGTCATACAATGTTACCTTTGCTCATCTGATGAAGCTCATGCGTGAAACAGATCTCAGCAAAAAACAGTCCTTTGATAAGCTCGAATACGGTCTTGGCGGAATATGGCCCATGCCGGGCGGACTTAAAGAAAACATACAATGGCTTCTGGGAGAGGATGTTTTCATAAGACAGATCGAAGGCGACAAGCGGCTGTATCGTTATCTTAGAAGAAATGCAGACAGGATTTCGCAGGGAAGCATGGGATTTTCTATGATCGATGCTCTTAACTGTGAAAACGGCTGTCTGTGCGGTACTGCCACGGAAACAGATAAGATCCATAGTGAAGATCCTCTTATATGGCTGCTTAATGCAAGATCGTCGATCAAGAAGGAGCCTATAGACAAGGCATGGCACCAGGAACTTACTCCGTCAATGAGGCTTGAAGCACTTAATGAACGCTACCGTGATTTCACGCTCTCGGATTACATCAGGAAATATGAAGACAAGTCTGCTTCCGTGCCCGTTAAATATCCAGACGATGAAGAACTTGAAAAGATTTTTACGGAAATGCACAAGGACAGCTTCGAGAAGCGCAACATCAACTGTACCGCCTGCGGAAATGATACCTGCCGCGATATGGCGGTTGCCATATTTAACGGCTTTAACAACAAGGACAACTGTATTCATTACAATAAGGATATGGTCGATGAGGAGCAGGATAAACTGCGCTTTCTCGCCGATCATGATCAGACACTCGGTATACTTAACAGAAGGGCAATAAGAGAGCGTCTTGAAACCAATTTCTCGTATCAGGATACATTTGCCGTACTGATATCCGATCTTAACAACTTTAAAGGAATTAACGCTACTTACGGTAACAACGGCGGTGATATCATCCTTAAAAACATTGCAACTGCCGTTAACACGCTGTGCGCCAACAGAGGCTGGATATGCGGAAGGACCGGAGGTGATGAATTTATGGTCATCATTCCGGGAAAAAACATTTCCTCAAACGGAGAAGAAGTCACCGAACTCTTAACCGCCCTTACCACACCTACACCGATAGGCGGTGAGTGGGTAGGTACAACGGTAAGCATCGGTATTTCCAACTCCGACGGAGCCACCCCCGTTAAAGAGCATATCTCCGCAGCCGAAAATGCAATGTATATTGCCAAGAGAACCGGCAAAAACAGTATTATCGAATTCTCTGCCGAACAGAAGGCCAAATCAAGGGAGGAGAACTCGATCAAAGACAAGGTATGGTATGCCCTTGAAAACAACGGTTTCTTCATGGTATACCAGCCGCAGGTAGATGCAAAGACCCGTATGGTTAACGGCTATGAAGCTCTGGTCCGCATGAAGATCCCCGGTGTTTATCCGGGACAGTTCATTCCGATCGCCGAAAAAAACGGATGGATATGGAGGATAGGAAGGATAACTACCGAACTGGTTGTAAAGCAACTGGCTGAATGGATAAAAGAGGGACATACTCCTCACCCGGTTTCCATTAATTTCTCAAGCAACCAGTTAAATGATGAAGGTTATATTGATTTTCTTGAGGATCTGCTTGTTAAATACAACATTCCGCCCAAACTGGTTGAAATTGAAATAACCGAGGGTCTGTTCCTTGAGAAATCAACTCAGGCTCAGGAATTATTTAACCGTTTCAAGGATCTTGGAATCCGTATCCTTATGGATGATTTCGGAACTGGCTATTCCTCACTCGGTTACCTTACATATATACCGGTTGATGTCATTAAGCTGGACAAATCTCTGGTCGATACCTATCTCGTGGAGGGTAAAGACAGCTTTATTCACAATGTCATCAGGCTTATGCACGACCTTGATAAGGAAATGCTCATAGAGGGTGTTGAAGAGAAATGGCAGTATGAGAGGCTGCGCGAATTCGGCGCAGATACTATTCAGGGCTACTATTTCAGCAAACCGATATCTCCCGATGAAGCTATCGAATTCTCGGTAAAGGATGACTAAATACAGTCATCCTTTTTTATTTGTCGGCATTTGCTTATAACTGCCCCCTTACTATCCCTGATTCAGATCAGGCCCTCTATCAAAATAATAAGGATGAGCACAGGCAACATATACTGAAAATAGTTTTTCGGTCCGTCTTTTATCTTAATACCTTTTCCCGTGTCGACCTCTTTAAGATAATTGTCAAAGCCCCAGCCTGCTTTAGATACACAGAACAGGGTAATGATCAGGGCACCACCCGGAAGAAGAATGTTGCTTACAAGAAAATCCTCTATATCCAGTATAGTCTTGCCTCCCGGTATATTCAGATCTCTCAGAACATTGAAACCCAGCACACAGGGCATGCTTAGGACAAGTAATATTATCATGTTGATGATCACGGATTTTCTGCGACTCATTCCAAGATCATCCATCATAAAGGCAACCAGATTCTCAAATACCGTAGTAACCGTTGAAAAGCTGGCAAAGGTCATAAAGACAAAAAACAGAGTTCCCCATATACGGCCGCCGGCCATATTCATAAACACTCTCGGCAGTGTGACAAAGATAAGAGAAGGTCCCTGATCCGGCTTTATATTATAGCTGAAGCAGGCCGGAAAAATCATTATTCCCGCTATGAAGGCTACAAAAGTATCCATAGCACAAACTCTTACAGCTTCTCCGGTGAGGGTGTTTTTGTCAGACATGTAGCTTCCCAGCACTTCAAGGCAGCCAATACCGATACTCAGCGTGAAAAAAGCCTGATTCATTGCTGCGGACAGTACTTTTTCCATACCGATCCGGGATGCCTTCTCAAAATCCGGCATCAGATAAAACCTCATACCCTCAGCGGCTCCTTCAAGTGTCAGACTTTTTATCGCAAGTACCGTAATAAGAAGAAGCAAACCTGTCATCATGAACTTGTTGGTCCGTTCAAGTCCGTTCTTTATTCCGAAGCTTACCACGGTGAAACCCAGGATCACAGTAACAGCCATAAATATCGCCATTTCTGCGGGATTGTCCAGCATATCCGTAAACACATTTCCCACTTCATCAATTGCCACTCTGTCAAACGTTCCTGTCAGGAACTTAAAGAAATAAATGATGATCCATCCCGAAACCGTAGTATAATACATCATTAACAGATAACATCCGGCAACGGCAAACCTGCCGTGGATATGCCACTTGCTTCCCGGTTTTTCCAGTTTTCTGTATCCTCTTAAAATACTCAATCTGCTCGCACGTCCTATTGAATACTCCATTGTCATTACCGGTATTCCCATCAGGACAAGGAAAACCAGATAAAACAATACAAAGACACCTCCTCCGTTTTCCCCTGCAACATATGGAAATTTCCATACATTACCTATTCCCACGGCACAGCCTGCACTCACCATAATAAATCCAAGCCTGCTTGCAAATGAGCCTCTGTCATCGTTCATCTGTCATTTCTCCTGCTTTCGTTCGCCTTTTTTCTTGCACCCGGTTTATTACTGTTTACCGTTCTGCTGATTGCGGCATTTCTTTTATTTCTGCTCTCTTTACTATTTCTGTCTTTATTATTTCTATCTTTATTTCTGCTATTCCTGATCCTGTCCTCTTTGTGATCCGCTTTCCGGTTTTTTCCCCTGCCTGTCTGTTCCTTACGGGGTCTTGGCAGTATCAGGCATTCTTTTCCGTATCCTATAAGGTCTGTCCTTCCGCTTTCCAGCAACGCTTCCTTAACCAATTCATAATTATCGGGATTCCTGTATTGGATCAGGGCCCTCTGCATCGCCTTACGGTGCGGATTTCTCTCGACATATACCTTCTTCATGTCCCTCGGATCAAGACCTGTGTAATACATAACTGTTGAGAGAGTCGACGGGGTAGGATAGAAATCCTGAACCTGTTCAGGCATATATCCCAGATCTCTTACATATTCTGCAAGCAGTATCGCATCATTCATCGTCGAACCCGGATGAGAAGACATGAGATAAGGTATGGCATACTGCTTCCTTCCTGTCCTTTTATTATATTCCTCATATTTCCTAAGAAAAGCTCCGTACACTTCATTTCCGGGCTTACCCATATATTTTAGCACATTATCGGATACATGCTCCGGCGCCACACGCAGCTGACCGCTTACATGATATTTCAACATTTCGTTAAAAAATGTATCATCCTTATCTGCCATAAGATAATCAAATCTCACGCCCGATCTGATAAATACCTTCTTAACTCCTTCTATCCTTCTGAGCTTTCGAAGCAGTGACACATAATCGGAGTGATCAACTCTCAAGTTCCTGCACGGCTTCGGATACAGACACTGTTTATCCCTGCAAACACCGTATTTGAGCTGTTTGTCACAGGAGGGATGACGAAAATCAGCCGTCGGACCTCCCACATCATGTATATATCCCTTAAAATGCGGATCCCCTGTCATTGCCGTTGCTTCTTTGATCAGGGACTCATGCGAACGTATCTGGACTATTCTGCCCTGATGAAAGGTCAGGGCACAGAAGCTGCAACCACCGAAGCATCCCCTGTTGCTTGTAAGCGAGAACCTGATCTCATTTATTGCGGGAATTCCTCCCCTGTCTTCATATACAGGATGGTAATCATTCATGAACGGAAGTTCATAAACGTCATCCATCTCCTGCATAGTAAGAGGATAGGATGGCGGATTCTGTATTACATAAACGTTATGATCGTACTCTTCTATAAGCGGTCTTGCCGTAAACGGGTCCGTATTTTCATACTGTATGGCAAACGATCTCGCATACTCTCTCTTATCACTGTATACCTGTGAATAAGCCGGCAGAGTGATCCCGTCAACAACCTGTCCGGTAGTTCTTGATCTGTAGACAGTTCCCCTTACATAAGTAATATCACCGACAGCTATCCCTGCATTAAGGGCATCCGCAATCTCTACGGTCGACTTCTCTCCCATTCCGTAGGATAGAATATCTGCCCCGGAATCAAGCAGGACAGAGCGCTTCATTGAATCCGACCAGTAATCGTAATGTCCCATCCGCCGAAGAGATGCTTCTATGCCTCCGATTATAATGGGAACATCCTTATATTTCCTGCGGATAAGGTTTCCGTATACTATCACTGCCCGGTCCGGCCTAAGACCTGTCTTTCCTCCGGGTGAATAGGCATCCATGGAACGCTTCTTCTTATTTACGGTATAGTGATTTACCATTGAATCCATATTTCCCGCACTTACAAAGAAGCCAAGCCTCGGTTTACCCAGTACCGCTATGCTGTCATCATCCTTCCAGTCCGGTTGCGCAATTATTCCCACCGTGTATCCGTGTGCTTCAAGTATACGGCATATTATGGCATGACCAAAGGAGGGATGGTCCACGTAGGCATCCCCACATACATAAACGAAATCCAGCTGCCTGATACCCCGTTTATCCATATCCTCTTTTGATACCGGTAAATATGGCATATACCCCGCCTCTGTTTTGCAGTTATACAGATCCTGCCCTAATACTCTGTGTCAGTCTGGACAGTTCGTCTTGTAATAGAACATGAACTGCTGGATTATCCCGTTATATCCTCTGTAATGTTCGAAGTCATATCCCTTTGGATAATATGTATTCAATATCTGTTTAATATGCGTATCGATCGGAAATGCATCAATATGATGAAGTCCGAACAGGCAAATACAGTTAGCCACCTTATTTCCTATCCCCTTAAACGATTTAAGTTCTGTCATGGCTTCACTGTTGTCCATTTGTTTAAGCCTGTCCGGAAAGTCCGGATGTGTGACTGCGTATTCATACATATCCGCCAGATATATGTCTCTGTATCCAAGCCCCAGCTCCCTGTCATTAAAGAATTCACGATCGATCTCGCCGGGTTTCGGAAACCTGTATATCCTCTCCGGTGCCTTACCTGTTACGGGAAGTGCCGCCTTTGAACAGATTGCTTCGATGCTGTTCCTTATCCTTTTTATATTGTTGTTCTGTGAAATGATAAAGGAAATGATCGTTTCCCACAGTTCCTGCCTTAAGATCCTTATTCCCTGTCCGTAATGATATGCCGCTTTAAGATATTCATCCTCCGAAGCGGTAATGGCTGAACCTATTGAAGTATAATCCGTATTCATATCAAGATATGATGACCATATATTCTTCCACTCATCCTCATCACAGCTTAATTCAAACCTGCTGCCGTTTCGTCTTATCTCAAGATATCTGTCGTAAGCTGTAACACCGTAGACATCTTCCATAAGCCTTTTCCATCTGAAACACTGCCCGCTGTCCGTGATCTTGGCGGGATCAAAGTTATTTATCTCTATATACATCCCTTGCTTCCCTTATCTGTCCGTTTTCTTCCCTCATTATACTGTCTCATATCGTAACATCTCCCTAAGGCATCAGGAATCCTTCCTATTTCCTGCTGGTATACGACTTAAGAGGATTAACCTTCTTGGCTTCTTCAATGATGTCATCCCTGTTATCAGACAGATATTCCTCTATTTCTTTAATTTCTTCTTTTGTAAAACCGTTACTGGATGTGATCTTACAGTCAGGGATCGACCCTTCCGCATATTTGTCCTTATCGCTGAAATATACGCATATCCTTTTGTTATCGCCCTTTCCGACCAGTCCCGAGACCAGCATGTTCATCTGCCTCATACAATCACCCATCCTCATATTTTTGTTGTAGTTAACATACCATAAATGACGGGGTTTTACAAACTTCACCTTATTTGCCTGCGACTACCCTTGAATTAGCCGGTAAAAATGTTTAGAATGTTATTCATGCAGAGCTTTAAACACTATTTAAAACAGATCATACAGTGGGGAACCGCCCTGGCGGCCTCTTTTATCATAATGAACCTTCTGTGCTTTGCCTTCTACAATCCCTGCCAGGAACTTATAAGGGAACAGGGGGCGACTACGGGTTTTCTTCTTCCGGGATCAAAAGGAGTATACGGTATGGAGGGGTACTGTATTGCCAATATAGACGAAAACGGCTATGTTAACCGTGATCTTCCAAGGGCTGATTCTTATTATGTTGTTGCGGGAGCTTCTCATACCGAGGGATTATTCCTTCCGCTTAAGCTGCGTTACAGCGACATCCTCAACGGTATGCTGGGTCCTGACAACGAATTGCGGGTCTATAACATAGGAAGAAGCGGTAATTTCTTCTCTGTGGTTCTGCAGCATCTTGATGGTATCCTGGGCGAATTTCCCGATGCAGAAGGAATAATAATCGAAACCGATACCCTTACCTATGATACCAAGGCTCTGTATGATTCTCAGACACAGACAGGTTACGATCCCTCCGAAACTGCTTCATCCCTCTTCCGGGGTCTTACGGACAGACAGCGCTTCTCAATGCAGGTTAAACAGTACCTTCCTCTTATGAGGGAGCTACACAAGCAATTCCTTACCTACAGGACCATGTCACAGGAGGATACTCCGTCCGACATACTCGATCCCGATTTCTGGGCCGAAGAATATGCAGGGGGCTACAGTGAAGCCCTCGATTCACTGATGGCTTTTATAAGAAGCAGGACCGACAAGCAGATCATAATCCTTTATCATCCTGCCGTTTCCATAGAAAAAGACGGAAGCATGAAACTTCTGTCCAACGGAGCCGAGCCTTATTACAGGGAAATATGCGCTAAATACGATATTGATTTTGTCGATATGTCCAAGTCTTATTCGGAAGCCTATGACAAGGACCACACGGTTCCTTACGGCTTTTTCAACACTACCATGGGGACAGGCCATACCAACCGGGCCGCACACAGGATGATTGCAGATGAACTGTATAAGATAATTTCCGTTAAACATTGACCGGACGGGAATTTTACCTGTTATTTACACACTTTTATCGGGAGACATTATGTCATTTTTATCAGTTAAATTCATAATTCTGATAACGGTACTGCTGATCTCATTGTATTTTGTACGCAATAAGACTGCAGAACGTATGATCCTGCTTGCCTCAAGTTACTTATTCTATGCCTGCTTTGACCTTACCATGCTTGCCGTACTTATCTGTCTGTCCGTGTTTACATGGATTGGCGGATATATGCTGAATAAAGCACAAAAAGACGGCAAACAGCAGACAGCGCGGATCATCTGCCTGTCCTGCATTGCGGTCCAGACCTTCATTCTTATGTTCTTCAAATTCGCAGGCCTCTTTCCCATGCCGGTAGGCCTGTCCTTCTACATGCTTCAGGCAATAAGCTTCCTTGCAGACAATTACCGGGGAGAGTTGAGTGAATTCCCTTCTCTTCTTGATTCTCTTGTATATATAGGATTCTTCCCTCAGATAGTATCGGGACCGATAGTTAAGGCTAAGGATTTCATACCCCAGCTCAATTCACGTAAAAGGCTTGATACGGCGCGTTTATCCTACGGTATTCAGCTGTTCGCACTCGGAGCGTTCATGAAGCTTGTCATGGCTGACAGGCTTGCGGTTTCGGTTGACAGTGTATATTCCGCTCCGCTTGCTTACAGCGGACTCAGCCTGTTCTTTGCTTCCGTAGGATATTCTTTACAGCTTCTGTTTGATTTTGCGGGATATTCCAATATGGCGATAGGTATTGCATGGCTGCTGGGATATGATCTTGGCAGGAATTTCAACCTGCCCTATCTTGCATCCGATCCGTCGGATTTCTGGAGACGCTGGCATATAAGCCTGTCCACCTGGCTGAGGGATTATGTTTATATTCCTCTTGGCGGAAGCAGAAAGGGTAAAAAACGAACTTATATAAATATTTTTCTTACCATGCTGGTAAGCGGACTGTGGCACGGATCAACCCTGAATTTCCTTATATGGGGCGCAGTTCACGGACTATGGCAGGTTATACACCGCGCTCTAAAGGATACACGGCCTTCTTCTTCGATAAAAACAGCCGGTGCCGGCAGGAAATATATTTCGGTCATTCTGAGCTTTCTTATGGTCAACTTCCTGTGGATACCCTTCCGCGCCGAAACACTGTCGGATACCATGACGGTTATTTCGCGGATAATTACCATGCAGCCGGGTATTTCATATTTCTATGTATATACCTTCATATTTGGCGCTGTCCTTCTCATCATCCAGCTTATTGCCGTGCACCTGAATAACGGAAATGACCCCTTTAAACCCCTTCCCCTTAACAGGATGTACGGAAAGGTTATCTTCTGCTGTTTCCTTATTGCGATCGCAATGTTTGCATACTTCGGAAACGGAGCATTTATTTATGCAAAGTTTTAAGCCTTTTCCTATTGTACCACCTGACTTACAGATCACTAAACTGCTTTAGTTCCTCGGGTGTGCCCAGAACATGAACCTTGTCGGGATCGATATCCGAAATATATATATCCCCACCCTTACTTAACAGATAGTCATACAGCGGAGCCACATATTTCTCTCCGTTTACCAGCTCTGTGTTCTTATCTCCGTAGTATTCGTTATACAGATCCTCATACAGACCACAGGTTTTGAAATAGTAGGCACCCAGTGTACAGTGATCCGAAATCCTCTTCTTTTCCTTAATCTCAGCTACCCTGCCTTCTTCATCAAGCCTTACGAAGCTCCAGTGATCGCCTGCTGCCCGGAAACACGGAATGAAACCGTCACCCCTAAGCTCCTTACTGTTCATCTCACCTGCTTCCACATAGGTATCGATATTGTATATCAGAAGGGCATGCTCCCTGTCCCAATACTTTTTTGCCAGCATTGCCGTTGTAGCCTGACCGTCGGTAAGGTAATCAAGCAGGATTATCTTAGGTTCATCTATTAAAAGCTCCTTACATTTATTCCTTATAAAGGCTTCAACATCATTGCTTTCATCCTTCATGGCTATGAAAACGTATTTATCCGCCCTGTCCCTGTAACCCTCAAGGCTTATCATGGACCACTCGAAAAGTGTCTTACCTTTGGCCTCTATCATATATTTCGGTACCGTATAGCCGGCATTTCTGAACCTTTTCCCCAGTCCACCCATTGTGATGACAATATCTATATATCCGTTCATTCCAATCCTTCCGTTTCCTCTGTTTTCTTTTAAGTCCTGCTTATTTTCCTAAACAATCATTAACATCATAATTTAAAGGTGTTTATTTGTCTACCGTACAAACACAATTGTATGGTTGCCTGCAACTATTCGAAACAGTTACAAATATCCTTTCTCTTCTGTTTGAAGATACCACACTCTATGTTAAGATAAACGGACGTGATTTCCTGTCAATTCCTTATTATGCCGATAAAAACGCATATAAAGAAGAGGATCAGGTGGTTTCTACAGACGGCTTTTTCTGCAGGGGAGGCTGGATAAAGGATCTTAAGTATGTACCGGGTTACAGAAATAATGAATCGGAATAAGATTCAATTGCATATTCAATACTTCTTTATCCCTTGAACTCAATTTAGGAGCACCTCTACTGTAACAGTACTTTAGGTTATAAATCCCTCCCTTGATACTGAACGGTTACCACATATACAATCTTTT
>JAEEHY010000167.1 GCA_016281085.1 Lachnospiraceae bacterium | reverse complement strand
AGCTGAACCGGTTTTTCATTTTTTCATTATTGATCATCATACACTTTTGCTCCTGATCGCTTATTTCATTACCTGTTCTGAATAGTTACATTATAAATAAAAATAGGGGGTATCACTACCCCCAAAAGTCTAAAACTAAAGTTTTTTATAAATCATTTCCTTCTATTTGGTTATATGCTCTGCCAGACTGATCGCAAATCCGGACGGAGATACCATCAGTGTTGCCTTGGAACTTCCGGTATCGGTAACCTTATCTCCCTGCGCATTCTTGAAACCGCGTGCAATAAGGAACTCATATGCTTCATCAAAATCCCTGACGTTCATTCGTATTGCCGTCATATCCTGCGGCATGGCATCAGTCTGAGCCACATCCACGCGGAATCCGTTGGCATCCTTCAGATCATAACTTGTAACATGTTCATTGATGCCGGTCTTGGTGTGCTGTCTCTCAAAGCCAAGCTCCTCAAAAAGCTTGACAGCCGTTTCGGCATCCTTCGTTAAGATCAGTGGATTAAATGCTGTGATCTTCATTTCCCTACCTCCTTAAATGTGCTCCAACTGCTTAAAAAGAAGTTGGTAAATTAATAGTTGATATTTACACGCTGAACACAGCGGATAAACCTTATGAACCCGGTATACCCGGCTTCCTATTCCGTAATGATCTCCGGAACCATTGCCTTTCCAAGCTTCTCGCCCACATACTTCTGAAGCTCCTCATGGTTTATTTCCTTTGATGTTTTCAGCCTGCAGGTAACATAGAACAGATTGTTCTCACCATACTGCAGTGAAGCCTCGGCATCATCAACTCCCGGATAAGACATAAGGGTCTTTTCCAGTTCAAACAGATTTATGAAGGATCTGCCGGCGAGAGTTTCTCTCATTACTGTCCTGCCCGCCTGATACAGGGCTTCAACCTTCTTATCCGGAGTGATCCTCGCTTCGATTCCCGTATCGTACATGGTTCCCGGCGAATACAGACTCTCTATCTTCTCGCCCTCGCCATTTACCTCCTGATCCAGTATATACAGCCTGCCCCAGGCACCATACGGCTTTTTGATGCCGTACTCATCAAGTATATACGGCTTAACCATAAGATCTTCGCTTCCGCCGGGGATCACTTCCTTGCCAAGGTATGCATTAAGCCTTGCCGCAGATATCTTAAAATGCTTCGGATAGAGCCTTACTGCAAGATGATCCTTAAGCTTCCTTACGGAGGTTTCCTCTCTCATTGCGATAAGGATATTTTCCATAACCTGAAGGAATACCTCAAGCATATCCTTATCAAAGCGGTTCTCCCAGTATCTGAGTTCATAGGTATAGCCTCTCTTTGCCTCATAGATCATCAGATGGAAGGGAAGTGAATCAAGCTGGATCTTAATTCCCGTTGCCGGCTCGCCTCCTATCTGTGGAATATCAAGAAGAGTACCCTGATACTGGATAAACATCTCGTCTGCATGCTGGCTTGACATATGGGTCTCCATTGTATGAAGTATCTGGTCCGCATTTCTGTGCAGCATCTGCTCAACAGTCTCATGAGGAACCTTTTTATACCTGAAAACATATGTCGCAAAGAAGGAGCCTGCGATCTGAACCCATCTTCCATCGGTCCTTCCGTTGTGAATACTTGTGATAACAACATCATCAAGAGAACTGAACAGACTTACCGTATAACTGAAAGCACTTAAGAACAGTGCATTTTCCGAAACACCGTACATACGGCAGAAGCCCTGCACGTCCTCTTTGTTGAGTTCCGTGAACATTCCCTTGATAGAAGCATTGTGCGCCGTACCCAAGTCGTAGCTGTCCATCTTGGCAAGTATGCTGCGCTTAACTTCACTTCCCTTAAGCAGTTCCGTGAAGAAGGCGATGTCTTTATCCCTGAGTCCCGCCGCGTCTCTTGCCATCTCGTCAAGAAGATACTCGTAGAAGGTGTAATCCGACTTCTTTACATCCTCCTTCATATACAGACGGTTGAGGTCCTGCAGAAGGATATTCATGGTCATACCGTCACCGATTATATGCGCCACATCAAAGAAGAGGTATTTATCCTCACCCACTTCATACAGTCCGATATGATACAGGTTTTCACCGGGCATATATGTAAAAGGTATGAGCAGTTTCTTGCGCTTATCCTCCCACTGTGCTTCCGACAGGGTAAGCCTCTCGATCGTTACCTCCCTGTTATCATCACGGAAATTGTACAGTCTCTTGTCTTCCCCGGGCTCGATCCTGTCCCGTAAGATGGGATGAATGTCAAACAGGGCACGGATCGCATCCTCCATCCTGTCAAGATCGATCTTACTGCCGAGCTTGAAGAAGAAAGGAAGGTTGGCTGTAGTATTTCCGCGCATTACATAGGCAAAATACATCTGAAGTCTCGTAAGCGGATACTTGTCACGCACTGTATGATCGACACTTCCGCTCTTTTGCTTCTCTTCCCATATTTGAGCCAGTTTCTCTACCGTAGAGTTCTCCATAAGCTCGGTCAGAGTCACGGAGAAGCCTTGTGTTTCCTGAAGCCCGGTAAGAAGCATGATGCTTCCGAAGGAATCGAGACCCACCGTATACAGATCTGTATCGATACCGAATTTCCTGTGTCCCAGTATCTGTGCACACACCTCGTATATCTTCTTCTGATCATCGCTTTCGGGAAGCCTCAGACTCTTCTCCATCTCCTTTGAATCCGACTTCTCCTTAAAGAATGCATCTCTGATGATCTTCTTTGATGTAGTTTTCGTAAACGGCTGTCTGCGGATACCCGTATACATGATACGCTTATAGGTCGGGAGCGACTTGTTATGCTGTTTAACTATTTCCTCAACCTCCAGACCCACGTTTGATATACCGTTTGCTTCCGCATATTTAAAATCGGGATAAACCTCGCACTTGATCATGTCATCCTCACCGTAAACGAGGATATCTGCGATCAGCGGCTCTGTTTCAAAGCCTTCCTCTATTTCCTCCGGTGCCACGTTCTCTCCGTTGCTTAAGATTATCAGGTTCTTCAGACGTCCCGTAAGATACAGGAAATTCTCTTCGTCAAGATATCCTATATCTCCGGTCTTAAGCCACCCGTCTTCCGTAAAGGTCTCGGCTGTGATCTCAGGATCGCCGTAATATCCCTTCATAACAAATGGAGAACGTACCTGAACCTCATTGCCCTCCGAAATGCGTACTTCAACATGCTTTAAGACCTTTCCGGCAGATGCGATCTTGTCAAGGCGGTCATATACAGGCTCGGATATGATGGGTGCACACTCGCTCATACCGTAACCCTGTCCTATACGGACTCCGAGATCGGCATATTTTCTCGCAAGATCTGCCGACAATCCGCCGCCTCCGCAGACTATACGTGAAATATTGCGTCCGTATACCATACGCAGAGCATCCGCTTCCGTAAGACCGGGATCAGAAGCCGCAAGAGCCGCTATCTTGTTGTACAGAGCCTTCGCGATCATTGGTACCATATGCATGACCACAGGCTCAAACATACGAAGATGCTTGCCAAGATATGTAAGCGGTCCGTTAATACAAAGTGTAGCTCCCTTGAGCATCATCTGGAAAACATCTGTATTTATACAGAAGGAATGATGTATGGGCAGAACGTTCAGACAGACAAGATGTATACCTTCATCGTCGATCTCATCTGTCGAAAGAACATTTCCTACCAGATTGGCGTTCGTCATCATTACACCCTTACCACGTCCGGTTGTACCCGAAGTAAACAGGATCATGCACAGATCGTCCGCACTCACCGGAGCATCCTTACCGTCAACAGTCCACTCCTTCCCGGTATAACGGATATTCATCAGTATATCATTGAGCGAAGGAACCTTACGAACCGTCTGCAGTGAATAGTACTCCTTAATCTTTGGACACTTATCCTTAACGTCCTCAATCATTGGCTTAAGCGCCCAGTCGTAAAACAGGATATCAACATCCGAACGGTCAAGACAGTCAGCAAGATGATCCATATCCAGCTGATTGTCCAGCGGAACCGCAATATTTCCGGAAGCCATGACACCTACCATAACACTTATATAATGAACACTTGATGAACCAAAGAGTCCGACCTTTATCTGTCTTCCCTCTTTTTCCCTGTATTCATTTACAAAAGCTCCCACTATACGACACAGTTCGCCGAATCTTTCATAGCTGATGTCATATATTATATCATCATCACGCTCGTAACGAAGATATGGCGTCTTCGTGTACTTTTCCACGCTTTTCTCCAGCAATTCCCGTACAGTTTTCGTATTCTCGTAAGTGATCATTTTGTCTCTCCTTTCAGATATGATACCCTTTTCTGATTATATACTTTGCAGGCCTGCAATGCCATATAAAACCGTCATTTCCCGAATTTGTCGTTTCCCAACCCGGTATAGTTAACGCTTAAATCCTCTTCTCCCTTTATCTGCAGAAGTGAAAATTCCCTGTTGCAATTATTACATTTATAAAGGGTAAGATTCCCTCCGTCCAGTCTGGTATTCCTTGAAAAAACCACTTTGCCGTGGCACAGCGGACACTTCTTCTGAGTTGTCGTACCGGCTTCAGCCACTCCGCCTGATACCTTTGCAAGAAGTTCATCCTCCAGATGCTGTCCATTTACCGTCGAATTATTCATGATTCGTATCTCCTTTCAAATTAACATATCGATCCTGCCGTCTTATCAGTTCCGTTCCTGATGTTCTGACGGCATCTTTTATTATTTCTATGGTTTATACGTATCATCTTTACAAAATGGCTGTATTATATTTCATTCTTGAGCTTCTGCTTGTCCTCATACATCGCCTTGTCTGCCCGGTCAAATATTTCCGATACCAGGCTGTCCTTCTCCGGAACATATTCCGCCATTCCCGCCGCAAGGACCGGCCCTGATCCGGTCTTCTGATTCTCCCTGACCTGAGTCCGCAGCTTCTCTGTCAGCTCCTGCCTTATCATATAATCACTGCCTCTCAGGAACACAACGAATTCATCGCCGCCCACCCTGAATACCGGGCTGTGCTCAAATATGTCACACAGAAGCTTCGCCGATGCTATGATATATTCATCACCTGCAACATGCCCTTCATTATCATTTACCCTCTTCAGATCATTGGCATCACATACAATGATAGCAAAAGTCAGATAATCAAGGCCGTTGTCGATATTTGCCTGTACCGACAGTTCCAGCTCCTTGTATGCGGTCTTATTCTTCATTCCCGTCAGCTCATCGCGTCTCGCCAGTTCCTTCTCGGTATTCAGAGCCCTGAGGACCTGCTTCTCTTTCCTGACTTCGTTATCTATATTTTCCACTCCGATGATAAAGTGGTTTTCATCACTGGTCTTGCGCACGGTCATCCTGGCATGATGTGTTTCCCCATTAACCGTAAGGCGGTAATCAAGACCGCATCTTTTATGATCCTGTAGTGCGGTGATAAGATGATCCCTGTCAATAAAATCAATAACCATATCCCTGTCGTTCTTATGAACGATCTGATCAATATCCCGTACAGCCTCACCGAAGAAGTCCTTACCCGTCTGTCTTACCTCCAGCTGACCGTAGATATCATTGGATCCGTAGCCGGCATATTCTCCGGAAGTCACATTCACATAGTAGATCACGTCATAATTGGAGGCGAGACTTTCAGCGATCCTGCCATAAGTGATGCTCTTCTTCTGATTCTCCTTACGCATGGTTTCTTCCGTGATCTCATCATCAATATCCTTTTCATACAGGACAAAATGCTTCCCGTCACCTGACAGCATCACCGTAAAACGGAAATATCTCGGCTCTCCGTTTACCATGATCCTGTATTTATATGAGTACGATTTCTTTCCTTCAAGATTCTTAAGCATTGTATCCCTGTAGTAAAGACTCTTCGCAAACTCCCTGTCATCAGGATGGGCATACCTTTCGGCATTCTTACGGGTTTCTGCATAGAAATCTCTTCCGAGTGCAGGCACATTCATGGATGCATATTCCGCGCTCGTTGAAAATTCGCGGTACTCTCCGGTCTCTATAACAATGTAATACATTGCTTCGTAATCCTCTGCAAGACTTGTCGCAATATTGTCGTATACCTCTTTTTCCTTCTTTTCCCCTTCCTCCACAAAGGAATGGATCACACACGTTCCTATTATGAGTCCCATTGCATAGGATGGGTAAGAAGGATCAAGTATCTGAAAAATAAGGAAAAGCTCCATCACCAGACCGGTAAAGCCTACGGCAGAATACCGGATCCGTTCCTGTCCCGACGTTTTACGTGCTATGTACAGCATATATGCGGCAATAATCATATACAGAACGATCTGAAGAAGAAAAGCAATAATATCTTCCGGGCTCCGGCACATATTCATTATCATCGTTAAACGAAAAAATGAACGGATGGAAACGGTTGATCATAAGATACACAAGCCCGAGTATGAACAGCGACCATACCGAATACAGCAGCACAATGCTGCGGCGACGCTTTTTATCGATATAGGCGACCACATAACGTGTCCAGGTCAGCATCGTAAGAAACATGAAAATAAAATAAAATACCGCATCGGAATAGAGGATGGGAAACAGCTTACTTATATCGTGATGTTCGTACAGGATCCCCCATGCGATATCCGTAATAAAATACAGTATCGCCGTTATGAGAAAATGCCTGTAGCGGACCGCCACCCTCCGGACTGCCTCCTCCCGTTCCGTCACGGCACTGTTCTTCCATAGCGCATCTCTGTTTATTATCAAAAGAAGTATAAGAGAAAGAATGCTTATACACGAATAATACATTTT
>JAEEHY010000011.1 GCA_016281085.1 Lachnospiraceae bacterium | reverse complement strand
TCCCGATATAACGATCGAGCTGTACAGGGATTCGGCAGCCAAGGGTGTAATGGACAAGACTCCTGTAAGGAGCATCACGCTTAAGAACGGTGCGGAGAACTTCGCATTCGGAGACCTTGAGCTGTACAAGACATCGGGAGGAGACAATTACGAATACACCTACAAGCTTGTCGAGGTGATGGGAGACGAGGCATCAGAGCAGTACACAAGCACAGAGCTTGAGATGACGAAGACCGTAAACGGAAGGGAAGCGCTGATAAAGGCCGGCTTTGTAAACACCCTGTCACAGGAGACGACAAAGCTTTCCGGAAATAAGAGCTTCATCCTCTTAAGGGATAAGAACGGCCGGCTCTCAGAAGGTGTTAAGTATGATGATGTGACCATCTATCTGCTGCAGAACGGAAACAGGGCCGATATCGACGGCGACGGAAAGAGTGACTCCATAGTTATTGCTAATGGAGCCAAAGAGAACGGAGGCTCATATGCATTCGAGTTCAGGGATCTTCCGAAGTATGACCTTACAACAGGAAAGGCATATGCATACACTGTGGAAGAGGCAAACGCAGGAAATTATGTAAGCAGCACGGTATACCGTGACAACAGCGTAAGCATAGTAAACATACCGAAGGAATCGCCGTTCATCATAAGCGGAACCAAGACATGGCTCGATCCTGACGGAACGGACAGGCCGGACGTAACGATCCAGCTGTACAGGGATGGCAAGCTGTATAAAGAGACGAAGCTTGACAAGAACAACAGCTTCAGCTTCAGCGGCCTGTACGAGTACAACTTAGGCTACGGAAATGATGAGAACGACAACGTAGCCACGGCAGACGGCCATAAGTATGTATACGAGATAAAGGAAGTGGGAGCGGCAGGATATGACGTGACCATAGAAGGCTCGGGAGCCGATATGGTGATAAACAACCATGCAGCGACCGTGAACATAACGAACAGGATAAAGCAGGAGTACATCCAGATAACAGGACAGAAGTTCTGGGATGATAAGGGAGACTCGAGCAGGAGACCTGCAGTCACCGTGAACCTGTACGCGACCGATTCGACCGGACGTGACAACGAGCCTGTAGACACATATGTGATACCTAACACAAAGAGCAGCTATGAGTTCGGAACAGCGGGACGCAGACAGCTGCCGAGGTATGACGGAAACGGAAAGGAGATAACCTACCGTGTAGAGGAAGTACAGTTACCGGGATATGTATCAAAGCAGAACGGAAACAACTTCACGAACACACCGAGCAAGATCCATGTGAGCAAGCTGGAGGCAACGACAAGGGAAGAGCTTCCGGGAGCAGTGCTTGCGATAGTAAGGAAGAGCGACAACAAAGAGATAGAGAGATGGATATCGGGAAGCGAGCCTCATTACATCGAGGCACTTGACCTCGGAGAGGTATACACGCTCGTAGAGATCTCGGCACCCGAAGGGTATGTAAAGGCGGCACCCATAGACTTCCAGGTAGGGCTTAACGGAGTAGAGCAGAAGGTAGAGATGCTCGATGACCCGATCCTTGGTTCGGTAGTACTCACGAAGCTGGATGCAGAGACAAGGGAGAAGCTTGCGGGAGCAGAGTTCGCCCTGTACAGCCAGGACGGGACAAGGCTGTATGTAACGGGAAGCACCGGAGCATACACCTACTCAAAGAGCGGGAACGGAACGAACGAGCTGGCAGTCAATTCACAGGGTGAGCTGAGAGTGGAAGAGCTGCCGTACGGATCGTACTACTTCAAGGAGACGAAGGCACCTGAGGGTTATGAGCTTAAGACAGAGACGGCAGGCTTCACGATCGGCGAGCAGGGAGCAGAGGTGAGCATAAGCTATACAGATCCGAGGCTTCCGGGATCGGTAACGCTGACTAAGGTAGGAGAAGGCGGAGCCGGAGCATTGTCGGGAGCAGTATTCGAGCTGTATTCAAGGACACCGAGGACATCGGGGCAGGCAGCGGCGAGCACGGTATTCTCGGATGCATACTACAGATACGGAAGCTACACGACAGACAGTGACGGAAGGATCTATGTAGGCGACCTGCCGTGGGATGATTACTACTTCATCGAGACAGAGGCACCGGAAGGATATGATATCAACCGTGATACGAACGGAGATCCTATAGTATACACCTTCACGATCGATGAGCAGAGTGCGGGAACGGTAACTGTCAACTTAGGCGAGATAAGCGATCCTAAGAAGGAGAGCGGAGTAGCCGGAGTAAGGGCACCCGTGGCAGAGAAGGTATCCGGAGTGCTGGGAGTAAGGAGCGCACCGAAGAAGGGAGTGCTCGGAACGAGAGTAGGCCCGGCAACGGGAGACGCAAGTGCGATAGCACTGTGGCTCGGACTGCTGATAGCATGTATCGGAACCATAGTATGGCTTATAGCAGGTAAGAGGAGTAGGAAGAAATCCTGACGGATTTCCTTGATGTCTCAGCTACGGAACGTTCACCGGACGTTCCTACGCACGCCGGGCGAAAGCCGACGGGCTCCCCCGACATAAAGTCGGGGGCAGTAATAGGAAGAAATCCTGACGGATTTCCCAAATAAAAAAATAATATAGGAAAAAACTAAGGACCGACAGGTAATAACCTGTCGGTCCTTAATATTTCGTCAGACTGTAGACAGACTTTTTGAATATTAAACAAATGGAAATATATCTGAATTGTATAAAATGCTGAAATTACATTATTATAAAAATTTCTTAATTAAATCTGACCTCTTTTGGCTATTATTATCGTCTTAGCAAACGAAGGGAAATTTACCCTTTTGCAGGATTTGAACAAATAACCGGAAAATGCATAAATTTATAAGGAGAGAAAGATGAAAGGAAAAAGACTGGTAAGAACAACGGTTGCGATGATAGCCTTAGTGGCTATGCTCTTTGAAAATACTTACAGTGTCTTTGCTTCAGCTACCGGTGAGCTGCTGCTTCTGTCGGAAGAAACGCTGATAACCGATGAAACCGGTAATGAAGATACTGAAGGTATCGTGGAAAAGAGTTCAGGGAATGAATTGATGACGGACATATCCGATGAGCCGGAGACTTTGAATGATGCAGGCGAAGCGGAAGCCGATGAGATTAT
>JAEEHY010000166.1 GCA_016281085.1 Lachnospiraceae bacterium | reverse complement strand
GGGAAATTGTAGGTTCTTATTTTCTCAGAGCGGTCACCGGTTCCTATCTGGCTCTTTCGAAGCTCCGCCTCCGCATCATGTGCCTTCTGCTGCTCGATATCGTACAGCTTGGCGCGAAGGAGAGCAAACGCCTTCTCCTTATTCTGAAGCTGTGATTTCTCAGTCTGGGAATAGATGACTATTCCCGTAGGATAGTGCGTAAGACGTACTGCCGAATCGGTTGTGTTGACACACTGACCGCCGTTACCGGACGCACGCATTACATCTATACGGATGTCCTTCTCATCAATCTGCACATCCACTTCTTCCGCTTCAGGCATAACCGCAACCGTGATCGTTGATGTATGGATACGCCCGCCCGATTCGGTCTCGGGAACACGCTGTACCCTGTGCACTCCGCTCTCATATTTCATCACGGAATATGCTCCCTGTCCGCTTATCATAAATGTAACACTCTTCATTCCGCCGATCCCGATCTCCTCGACCTCCATCGTCTCAACCTTCCAGCGTCTTCCCTCGGCGTAATGCACGTACATTCTGTATATTTCCGCAGCAAACAAAGCAGCCTCGTCTCCGCCCGCACCCGCTCTTATCTCCACGATAACGTTCTTATCATCATTGGGATCCTTGGGAAGGAGCAATATCTTAAGCTTTCCTTCAAGAGCTTCAACATTCTTCTTTGCGTTATTGAGCTCCTCCTTAAGCATCTCCTTCATATCTTCATCCGATTCCTCGGACAGCATCATTAATGAGTCATCAATGTCCTGCTTGTTTTTCTTATATTCCTTATATGCCTCCACTATCGGCGCAAGATCGCTCTGCTCCTTCATGAGGGCTCGGAAACGCTGCTGGTCGAGCGCAACTCCCGGTTCATTTAATTCATTCATTATATCTTCGTAACGCAATACGATAGCTTCCAGTTTATCAAACATAATCATTCCTCATCTGTCTTGTCCTGATCCGTTTACACTGCATTCATTAAGAAGTATGTTATACATCCGGGTAATATCTACAAAAACGGCCTGTGTGCCTTAACCACGCGGTCAAGTCCGGCAAGATCCTTTATCACCTTAACATCACTGTATCCATGCTCCCTCAGCATATCACTCACCGCTTCTCCCTGATCGTATCCGATCTCAAACAGGATCACTCCTCCCGGTACAAGATGGCTGTCTGCTCCATCTATTATCCTTCTGTAAAATTCAAGACCGTCTTCTCCGCCGCAAAGAGCGATCAAAGGTTCATGATCCCTGACCTCCTCCATGAGCGTATCAATTACAGCACCTGCAATATAAGGCGGATTGGATATAATCGCGTCATATCTGTCCCCGATATCATCCAACGCTTCATAAAGATCTCCCTGCAGAAAACACACTTCGACTCCGTTTGACTCCGAATTTCGCGCTGCTATTTCCACGGCCTTCCCGGAGATATCCACTCCGACTGCCTTAAGATCGTTCTTATATCTTGCAAGAGATATTATTATACATCCGGTACCGGTACACAGATCCAGTACCCTCATACCATCCTCTATCTCTATCATTGCTTCCTCTACAAGACATTCCGTATCCAGTCTCGGGATAAGCACATCTTCACTGACCTCAAAGTCAAGTCCCATGAATTCCTGATGCCCTGTAATATACTGGAGCGGAATATGCTCCGCTCTTCTTTTGATAAGAGCATCATAATCATCAGCCTGCTTATCACTAACTTCGTCATTGCCGTATGCAAGTATATGGTTTCTGTCTGTCTTAAGAGTGTATTCCATAAGCAGGGCCGCATCTGTTGCCGCATCATCGATCCCGGCATCTTCAAGACACCTTACCCCTCTGCTCCTCAACTCATTGATAGTCATAATCGTATCCGTCCACCATGATACCGAATTCGTTGTATAAATATCCTCTCCAGTCGAAAACGGCATCCACCGCCACAATGGCCACCTCTATCATTTCATCATCGGGCTCCCTGGTCGTCAGCTTCTGCAGCATGAGTCCCGGCGCTGACAGTATCCTTATGAAGATATTGTCAGTCCTTCCCGCAAGACGGATGATCTCATAGGAAATACCGGCTATCACGGGGATCAGCAACACTCTTGCGGCCACACGCATAACCGGATCATCCACCCTGATAAATACAAACAGTACGACCGAAACAAATACAACAAAAAACAGAAAACTGGTTCCGCACCTCTTATGCTGTCTTGATGACATGGCTACATTGTCGATCGTGAGAGGCAGTCCCGATTCAAGACAGTTAATACACTTGTGCTCGGCACCGTGATACATGAACACCCTTTTTATATCCTTCATCGCGGAAATGGCGACCAGATACAGAACAAAGATCAGTATCCTTATAACACCTTCAATAATGGCTGTTAACGTATCTGACAACACCCATCTCCTTATAAACTGCGAAAGGAAATAGGGAAGCAGCATAAACAGCAGGACGGCAAAAGCAAGAGACACTATGACCGTGATCACCGAAACCACCTTCTCACCGGCACCTCCGGTGTCCTTCTTTCTTCCGTCTGCTTCCTCATCTTCATAAAACGAAGCTGAATAATTAAGCGTTCTTGTGCCAAGAATCAGAGAATCAATGAAATTAAATATACCCCTTATAAAGGGAATTCTGTTAAGCACCTTTACAGGCGCAAAAGACTCATATTCCTCAAGCGCCACATTGATCTCACCGCTCGGAAGCCTTACCGCTACCGAATAACGTTCCTTATTCTTCATCATTATTCCTTCAAGAACTGCCTGCCCGCCTATGCCGGAATAATGATCATTCTTATTTCTGCTCATAGATAATCCCCGAACTATATACATATGTAACAAAAAGCCGAGGCTGTACCTCGGCTCTTAAAACCCATTTAGTTATTTCCCACGCCGTATTTCTTATTGAACTTCTCAATACGTCCGTCAATCCTTGCACTCTTCTGCTGTCCTGTATAGAACGAATGACACTTGGAACAGATTTCAACGTGTATCTCGGGCTTGGTCGAACCTGTAACAAAAGTATTTCCACAGTTGCATGTTACGGTTGCCTGCTGATAATTGGGATGTATTCCTTCCTTCATGATCTCACCTCACTTACGATATTGCTGTTACTATTTAATGAAACCCCATAACCCGCGGTTTCAAATAATATTTCCTTTATTAACGCGCCTAAATATAATAACACGACCAAACTGATTGTGCAAGTATTTTCTATATAAATCTTATCTTCTTGACTGTCTGTACAAATTCACGGTTACTTCTCGTCCTTACAAACATATCGAGCACCTTCTCGACAGCCTCCTCGGCCTTAAGTCCGTTAAATGCCTTACGGATGATATTAATTGCTTCAAGCTCCTCGGGATCAAGCAGCAGATCCTCGCGTCTTGTGCCTGATTTCGGAATGTCTATCGCAGGGAACACTCTTCTCTCCGACAGCTTCCTGTCAAGCACCATCTCCATATTGCCGGTTCCCTTGAACTCCTCGTAAACAACATCATCCATCTTGCTTCCGGTCTCGATAAGCGCTGTTGCAAGTATTGTCAGGCTTCCGCCCTCTCTCATGTTTCTGGCAGCTCCGAAGAACCTCTTGGGCATATGCAGCGCGGCAGGATCAAGACCACCCGATAATGTACGTCCGCTGGGCGGAACCGTCATGTTGTAAGCTCTTGTAAGCCTTGTTATGGAATCGAGCAGGATGATAACATCCCTTCCTGCCTCCACCAGCCTCTTGGCTCTCTCTATTACCATCTCGGCAACTCGCTTGTGATGCTCGGGAAGCTCATCAAAAGTTGAATAGATGACCTCTACGTTATGTCCCTCGATCGCCTCCTTGATATCGGTCACTTCCTCGGGACGTTCATCTATCAGAAGGATGATAAGGTGCATCTCGGGATTGTTCCTCTTAACCGACCTGGCCACATCCTTAAGCAGTGTTGTCTTACCTGCCTTCGGAGGTGATACTATCATACCTCTCTGTCCCTTGCCGACCGGTGACATCAGATCCATGATACGCATTGCCACCGTTCCGCCGGGTGTTTCAAGCCTTAATCTCTCATCGGGGAAGATGGGCGTGAGCTCCTCGAAATTCTTCCTCTTAAGATGATCCGTGGGCGAGAGTCCGTTAATGGATTTAACAAAAAGCAGTGCCCCGAACTTATCGTTCTGTGTCTTTATCCTTGTATTACCGGTTATGATATCTCCGGTCTTAAGTGAAAAACGTCTTATCTGGCTGGGGGCCACATATACATCGTTCTCACCCGGGAGATAATTTTCGCTTCTTATAAAACCGTATCCGTCAGACAAAACCTCCAGTATTCCACTGGCTTCAATTCCACTGTCCAGATTCTTCTTTTCCTCGGAAATATCAAGATCGGTACCTGCTTCCGTTTTATCTTCCCTGCTCTCGATATTCGCATCAGGGGAGCCTGCCGGCTTTGAGACATCAGAAGCTTCCGCCTTCTGCGGCTTCTGTTCCTTCACGGCCGTCTCAGCCTCTTCCTCATCCTTTCTGCACATAGCCTCAATCACATCTGCCTTCTTAAGGCCTGTGACACCCTTTATACCCCGGGCCTTGGCAAGATCCTTAAGTACGGTAAGTGACAATGTCTCATACTTTGCTCTGTTACTCATACAAATCTCCTGTTTGAATTATCGTTGTTCCTAAATCATTCACTATCGGGATATAACACGAAGTGTGTCGATGTGCCGATTTGAATATTAAATCCATATCAAAAGTATTAAAGCACATTGTCGTACAAAATGCAACGGTAAAATCATATCTTTTTAAGTTTGGCAAAACCCGCAAACATTTTCTTAATTCCAAATCCCTTGAAATCAACAGTGACTTCATAGTCACGCGTGCCCTTAACAAGACTCTTGACAACGCCTTCACCGAACTTGACGTGTCTTACCGTATCACCCACCGTGTAATCCGGACTGTCCTGGCCTCCTATATCCTTACCGAGGGATATGGCTGCTCCCCCCGGCTTCTGTGACTTTACAAAGCCGTTTGAAAGCCTGACAGAAGGCTTACCCTTTATACCACCCGTTCTCTCACCCGCAAGCACCGAAGCTTCGTTGGCCGTCCTGGCAGCAGTGGCTATAAAGGGTTTCGCATATGCATTCCTTGCAGCCGGTGACGTTGCGGCCGGTCTGCTGTTTCCCGTAAAGGCATTTCCGGAATACGGTTTCCTTGCAAAGATCTCCTTGGTGTAGCCCTCATTCGAAGGATCCACGCGATCCTCCGGGCGAAGCCTGATCCCCGGAACCTTCATGTCAAGCAGCTGTGTAGGTATCTCCTTGACAAATCTCGACGGAGCATTGAACTGTGTTTCACCCCTTACCATCCTCTGTCCTGCACAGGTTATGGTAAGCTCATCCATGGCACGGGTGATACCGACATAACACAGCCTTCTCTCTTCTTCAAGTTCTGAAGGATCATCGCTGGTTATATTCATATATGAAGGAAACAGACCTTCCTCCAGACCCGTCAGATATACATGAGGGAACTCGAGTCCCTTCGCACTGTGGAGAGTCATAAGCAGGACCTTATTGCTGTCACTTGAAACGCTGTCTATATCAGCAACAAGAGCCACCTCTTCAAGGAAACCCGAAAGAGTCACCTCATCCGTATCCTGTTCCTCCTCATAGGCAACCACCTTGCTTATAAGCTCATCAATATTTTCCTTCCTCTGATCCGCATCCTCCTTATCTGAAGCCTCCATCTTCTCAATATACTCCGTTGTATCGAGCACATCCTTCACCAGCTCCTCCAGGGTAAGATGCGGCTGCTTGCTGCGAAAGACCTGTATCATACTGACGAATGCCTCAAGCTTACCGATGCCGCGTCCTATCGACGGTATCTCGTCCGCCTTCCTGAGTGCATCATAGAAGGTCAGATCATTGCTGTTTGCATATTCCTGTATCCTGTTTATCGTCGTTGCCCCGATACCCCTCGCCGGAACATTGATTATACGTTTGACAGCAACATCATCCCTTGCATTGTCGATAGTCTTAAGATAGGCCAGTATATCCTTTATCTCACGTCTTGCATAGAAATTAACGCCGCCGACAACATCATAGGGAATACCGCTCATTATAAGCTGCTCCTCAATAAGCCTGGCCTGCGCATTGGTCCTGTACAATACAGCCTGTTCCCTGTAATCGTGCTTACCCTCACGCTTATCCTTCATGATCGAGCTTACGACATATTCCGCTTCCTCATACGCCGTGCTGCACTGTCTGAAATGTATCCTGCTGCCCTCTCCCTTGTCGGTCCAGAGTGACTTGTCCTTTCTGCCCACGTTATTTGCGATAACTGCATTGGCAGCGTCAAGTATGTTCTGCGTCGAACGGTAATTCTGCTCCAGCTTCACTACCTTTGCATCCCTGTATACCTTTTCAAAATCAAGGATATTCCTTATATTGGCACCCCTGAACTTGTAGATCGACTGATCGTCGTCACCCACAACACAGATATTCCTGTACTTTTCCGCCAGAAGCTTGATCAGCTTAAACTGCACGTTATTTGTATCCTGATACTCATCAACCATTATATAACGGAAACGGTCCTGATATGATTCCAGGATATCGGGCCATGCGGTAAACAGATCGACCGTCTTAAGCAGCAGATCGTCAAAGTCAAGCGCATTACTCTTCTTAAGCTCCTTCTCATACTCAGCGTATACCTTTGCAACCTGTCCGGCCCGGAAATCACCCATGGCATCCAGCCTTAAATCCTCAGGAGTAAGGAGCTCCTCCTTGGCATGGGATATTGCAGACAGGAATGCACGCTCAGGCATCTGCTTGGTATCGATCTGAAGCCTCTTGCATATTCCCTTCATTACGGTCTTCTGGTCATCCGTATCATATATTGTGAAGTTGGTATCATAACCTATCCTGTCAATATATCTCCTGAGTATCCTCACGCAGGTACTGTGAAAGGTTGCCACCCATATGCTCTCGGCACCGAAGCCAACCATATCATCAACACGCTGTCTCATCTCACCGGCAGCCTTATTGGTAAAGGTGATCGCCAGTATGTTCCACGGATTCACACCGCATTCCTCTATAAGATATGCGATCCTGTTTGTTATGACCCTGGTCTTGCCCGAACCAGCTCCCGCAAGAATAAGAAGCGGTCCTTCCGTATGCAGTGCCGCTTCCTTCTGTCTTTCATTTAACATTTCAATCGATCTGCTCATTTTTAACCTCATATCAATGTGATCATTCTCTGATTTCACCATCATCTTTACAATGTCCTTTATACGATCACATCTTCCGTTTACATACAGAAAGCCGGTGATATACACCGGCTTTCTACCTAAATGTACTGCTTCGTTTATTCCGTTTCATTGTCCTTAAGCCTTCCGAGTACCATATCATATCCGTCATTGCCGTAATTAAGTGAACGGTTAACACGGCTGATCGTGGCTGTTGATGCTCCGGTCCTCTCGGCTATCTCAACATAGGTCTTTTTCTCCCGCAGCATTGTTGCGACCTCGAAACGCTGCGACAGCGATATGATCTCATTTATGGTACAGATATCCTCAAAAAATATATAACACTCTTCCTTATCACGGAGCTGTAATATGGCATCAAACAGATGATCCACAGCTCCGGTCCTTAATTTGGGATTCATTTACAGTTACTCTCTTTCATATACTATAGAATAGCGAATTTCATCAGAAATTCGATATTCGTACTGGACCAGGCTCTGCTGAAAGCAGAGGCGCGTCATGCGGAACGCATGATTTCTGAATGCATTTCCTTGTTTGCATTCAGAAAGTCATACTTACGAAGCGATACCCAGTCTTGCGAACAGTTTGTTAAGAGAATCCCCGTCCAGTATAAGCAGCATATGATCGGTAAGCTTCTCCTCACCCATAATAAACTGTTCATCGATGACCAGTATCTTGTCTCCAACCTCCGCATACTCCTTAAGAGGTATCTTAAGTATCTCACCGACAGTATTTACATGATACTCGGGGATCATGATATCAACCTTCATATTGGATAAGGACGCCAGAGCATTGGCATATGCGCCCGATGTGATATTACCCATTTCAGACAGAACCGACAGATCCATATCATTCAGCTCACTGAGATTGTTAAGCTCCTTGGGGTAGAAGGTATTTATGATCCGCGATGCGAATTCCTTCTTCACTATGTGGAACATCATACCGGCAAGATCTTCCTTGACACCTATCCTGATACCCAGAACTTCCGCGCTCTCACCTCCGAGAAACTCCTTGACCGAATCAAAATCAAGGAAGCGCACACTGGGCACCGACATATCCACAAAGGTATTTAGAAGCATTGCCAGAGCAGTACAGGCATTACCCGAACCGATATTACCTATCTCCTTTAGCACATCTATCTGCATATCGCTGAAGCCGTCATATGTTCCCATTAGGTATATTCCTTTCTGTCGATAGTAGTTTAATTTTAGCACACTTTAATCTCTTTCGCAATTGCAGTGCACAAGTTTAATGTAAATTCGCTCAAAAAATACTCCCAGGCATCCTCTAAAACTGTCATATAAGCTATTGTTAAACTTATAGCCTGAGCCTATACTTGAGGTTACAGACAAAACAGTATATATATTGGTAATGAGGTATGATCATGGAAGCATATACAATCTTTAAGAGTCTAGCCATAATAATAATAGTAGCCAAGATATTCGGGATAATAGCCCGAAAAGTCAAGGCACCTCAGGTTGTCGGTGAGATCATCGCAGGTCTCATCATAGGACCCAGCCTGCTGGGTCTTGTCGAACCCACTCCTTTTCTTGCCCAGATGGCAGAGATCGGCGTGGTCCTTCTTATGTTTTCGGCTGGTCTCGGAACCGATTTGAAGGAGCTTATGAAGACAGGACCCGTTGCTCTTCTTATCGCATGTGCGGGAGTATTTGTCCCCCTTGTGGGAGGATGTATCCTCCATATGTGCTTCTACGGTTTCGTTCCGTTAGGTCATCCCAATTTTGCGACCTCACTGTTCATCGGTGTCATCATGACCGCAACCAGCGTAAGTATAACGGTTGAAGCTCTCAAAGAGCTCGGTTATCTCAAGAGCAAGGTGGGGACGACAATACTTGCAGCCGCCATCATCGATGACGTGATCGGTATTATAGTACTTACCTTTGTTATAGGAATGAGGGGCTCCTCATCAAGTATCGGCGGTGTATTGCTGAAGACGATACTGTTCTTCGTTTTCTCATTACTGGTTGGCATGGCCTCATATCAGGTATTTAAGAAGGTCGACAAGCGCTGGCCTCATACAAGAAGAATTCCGATAGCCGGACTGGCATACTGCTTTGCGTTTGCATATATAGCCGAGCGTTTCTTCGGCATAGCCGATATAACAGGTGCATACTTCGCCGGAATAATCCTGTGCAGTATTAAGGATTCCGATTATATTGCAGAGAAGATGGACATCAACTCTTATATGCTTTTCGGACCGATATTCTTCGCAAGTATCGGTCTTAAGACCGATATAGCGGATTTTTCTCCCGGCATACTGTGGTTCTCCGTTGCCTTCGTTATTGTTGCGCTCCTCACAAAGGTAATAGCATGCGGTGCGGCTGCAAAGCTGTGTAAGTTTTCCTTAAATGACAGCCTTAAGGTCGGCGTGGGAATGATGACAAGAGGTGAAGTAGCACTTATCGTATCGCAGAAGGGGCTATCGGTCGAAATGCTCAAGCCCGTGTATTTTACCAGTGTGATCCTTCTTATCATAGTATCATCGATAGCAACACCCATAATACTCAAGTTACTTTTTGCAAAAGAAAAGAAGGCAGAAGTCTGAATGACTTCTGCCTTCTCTTTCAGGCATATTATCTTAATCGTTGAACTTATATGAGAGCACCAACGCCAGCTGGTGGGCAAAAAGTGAAAGATACATAATATCATCATCATCCATCCGGCTCACCAAAACCCCATACAGCTTATCCCCGTGATGTATTTCCGCCAGACAATATCTGTTGCCTTTTTCATCTCCGTATTCGGACGCAAAATCAAGTACACTTCGTTCCTTACTTACGATCGGACGGTTATCCGCAGAATATGTCATTATACCCTCTGCTTCTGTCTTGGATGCCACCAGATACAGCTTCCCTTTATAAACCGCATCCAACCCGTCACTGTAGTTTATCGGCTTATCTTTTAAAAACATATATATATCGGAACTGTCGCAGTAATTCATCTTGTCAAGGGCAACGTAGTACATCTTCTCATCACCCTCATCGGCCACAAGACTCATATTTCTGGATATAAGCGACATCTGAAGAGCTTTTCTCTCATACCGCTCACCGGCAACATCCGACATGTTCAGTATACAGTTCTGCAGATACTTCGTTCCTTCAACAAGAATGTCGGCCAATATCTCGATCGCTCTCTGATCGGACGTTCCACGTATCAGGGACGAAACATAATCCGAATATGTCCGTATAAGTGAATTGAGCGATATATATCTTCTGTATTCCGAGTCGACAAGCCTGCGCAGCTGATCTATCACCATATCCGAATTCAGTGTTTCCTTTATGAGACCGTTATACATAAGTATATCTTTATTGACGGCTTCATAAATTATGTCATATACCTTATCCCCTATTTCCTCACGTACATTTGAGATAAGTATCTCCTCACGCATCAACTCCGATACTTTTATCGCATAGAATTCCGGATTGGTCCTTTCGGTCTCGTTCATCGGTGCATATCTGTGTACCTGTCCGAAACTGCATCCGCATGACACTCTTTTCTGGAGTACGGTGGGAACTATTCCGCTGTCCACTATACCGTCCCTGAGCAGTGCAAGTATCTTCTCCACGGCCGTGTATCCTTCATAATAGAAGTCCTGCATAACCGTAGTAAGCGGCGGATCCGAGGATACTGCCCTTATGTCATCATCATATCCGGTGACCGCTATGGCACCACTGATCATCCTTGGATTCCCTATGGGAATCCCTCTTTTTTTAAGTACACGGTAAACGGCGTATGCCATCAGATCATTGGCGCAGATTATCGCTTCGGGTTTCTCATTCCTGTCAAGGAGTGTCTCAACCTCCACAACACAGTCCTCAACAAACATACCGTCGATCATCATCTCATCCGTAAACACTATATCATTTTCAAGAAATACATCTTCAAGTGCACGCTGCCGTTCTATCGCTTCACGATTATTGGCTCTTCCCCCGACATACAGGAATTTCCTGTAGCCGTGGTATTTCACCATATGCTCTACGACTTTACGCATACTGTTGTAATTATCATTTATAAGATATCCCGTATTGTTTTTGTCCGTGAATTCCTCAATAAGTATATAAGGAACATCACTGTACATATCAAGAAGCCTTTTCCTGACGTCCTCATCCATGAACACGGCATGCGAACCGTAACAGATGATCATTCCTTCCAGCCTGTTTTCCCTTACATGTGATCGCGTAAGCTCATTCATGAAGTCATGATTCTTTTCTATAAGATCACCGTCCGTAAAGCTGTATGCAAGCTGCGTTCCGGCAAAGACAACCAGGTCAATGCCAAGATCGGCAGCTGCCTGATACATGCCGTTGATAATATTTCTCATATAGGCAGCCGTAGCGCTTCCTATGAGGACACCTATTCGTCTGCGTCTTGTAATCATTTATTACTCCTTGGAATTCTTAAGCGGTGTTATCTTATAAACAAGCAAATACTCATTAAGATTGGACTTCCTGTAGAAGCTCATGCGCACACGCTCCATTACCTTAACGGCATTCTCATATGAATCCACGGGGAACATGATAGCATACTGATCATCCGAATACCTGCAGATACTGTCACCCATCCTCAGCTCATGCTTGCAGCATTCAAGCAGTGCCGACATCGCACGCTCATTCTTAAGAGGCTCGTGTCTGTCCTTTATCTTGGACCTTAAGGTAGCCATCGTAAGGAACATTGTCTCTCCGGTACGCATAAGCAGCCTTCTCTGCAGCCTGTATACCTCGCGGAACATATCATATTCACATACAAAGGCAGTGTTCTCGGAGCTGTCAGTTTCCATCTCTTCCTTGACACCGCCGATAACCCTTACCATATCCTTGGCTGCATTTCTGAATGTTGAATACTCATTGCGGTATTCATCATCCTCAAGTCCCTTCTGCATTGCAAGTCCCATTTCATTTTCGATATCAAGAGAAACCGGAATGAATTCCTGAACCTTATTGCAGACGTCTATAACTCCATTGTAATCCTGTCTTAACTTGAGCAGTTCAATATATTCGAGTGCCACGCTGACATACTCATCACGCAATGATACAGCCTTGGGTACCACCCAGTGCTCCTCATTGGAATCGGGAAGAAGATTTCCGGTATACAGACTCATGGCAGCCTTAAGAAGCTCAGGCTTCTTCGGGTCTGACGCAGAACATTCCATAGCCTTGGCCACAGCATCCTCGAACTCATATATATCTATCGATACATCGAGATCCGGATTCCACTGATATGCACCTCTGCGGCTGATTATCGAATTATCAAGTGCATCTATTTCAGCATTCTCAACCAGCGCTCTGTAACGGTACAGCAGTGTACGCAGCGCCGTACCCGGATTGGCATAATCCTCACCGGACCACAGCAGTTCAAACAGTTCCTTATGTGATATCGGTTTCTCCTTGTTGAGAAGCAGATAACAAAGGAACAGCTTGGTCTTTCTTGTATTCGACAGACTCTCAAGTATGGGCTTTCCATCCATATATATACCGAAGCCGTTAAATAGTGTTATTGTTACTTTTGATGCCATATTCACCTCCATAATAAGTCACAAATATATTCAATTATGATAATATCACCTAGTGATTGTAATTGCAAGCCTTTTCTTACCTTTTTTATAAATTCACTACCTCTTCATTTGCTACTATATTATTATTTCCCCTTACATATATCCTGCCACCGGCCATCAGAAGTCCCTCGACATTGACTCCTTCCTCTACGACAATGCTCCCGGAGGTCATTACCGTTCCGGTAAAATCACTGTCCAGCACCACGTCCTCACCGGAGATTATCCTGCTGTATTCACCCGTGTATGTCTCATCCTCATCACTCACATAAGCTTCCGCAGCCTTAAGGCGTACTGTCTGCTTACCCATTTCCCTGATCACCCCGTCATAATACTCACTGTCGGTAAATCCGGTGGTATCCGACTGAAGGAACAGATTACCGTTCAGAGTGTACTCGGTATTATCCGGAAAATGCTCTATTTCATTCAGAGTATTGGCATAAACGGATATCTCCTCATCCTCATCTCCGAGTATTACAAAGGCACCCTTTATATTTATATCTCCCGTTGTCACCACCGAACCTGCATAGAGTCCCAATTGCGTAGTCAGTATGTTTATACCGCCATACGGATCCTTCTCTCCATATGCATACTCTTCTTCCCTGCCTTCTTCATATTCGTGTGTTCCGGCATAAACATTTCCCACTATCGTCGAGGTCTGCCCCGTAATATAAATACCCTTCATACCTATCATGCTGTAATCGCCGATATTGAATGCGGCAGAGGAGAATTCAATATCGGGCGGCTCTATGACCATATCATATGCCACCTTCTGTATGGCCTCGCCATTTTTCATGTACCAGACGACAACATCCCTGAATTCATATTTATTCAGCTTTCCTTCCTTCTCATCATAATCCACATAAAGAGACGGCGATGGTGCATCTCCAAGCTTAAGCTCCGCATCCTCAACCTCGGGGATACACTCCCTCAGCTTACTTACCATCAGGGAATCCTCCCCGAAATACTCCTTTACCGCATCAATATATTTTATATAATATTCGTTTCTGTCTTCATTTGCGAGCATTCCGGAATTCCCTCCCGTGCGGTTTTCCTCCGAAAGCATTGTCTGATAAACATCCTCTGCTATACGGTCGCAGACCTCCTTGACACGGGCAGACATATCCTGTTCCACATCATCCAGCGTCCGGCCTGCGGCATCATCGCGCTTCTGTTCCGCAAGCATGCGTGTTATGTCAACCATCTGTATACAAACAAGTACCACCGCCAAAACGGTGATACTGATCATGATCAACGCAAATAAAGATTGTTTATGCATTCTTTTCATGTTAACTCCGGGAGTAAATGTACAGCCTTTCACATGGATGTGACAAGATCAAACAGCTTAAGCATGGGAAGCAGCATACACAGCAGAAATACAAGCATCACCACTGCCATGACTATGATCGCGACCGGTTCCTTTTTCGCGGTCTGACGCTCTTCATCACGCGCGGCTGCCTCTTCATAATACTCATAAACATACTTCAGCATCTTGGGAGTATCTCCCATCTCTTCACCCACCGATATCATCTGCAATATCATGATAGGAAAGAAATCAAACACGCAAAGAGCATTGGACAGAGTCGAACCTGTCGAAGCTGCACCTGCTGCCTCGATCAGCTTCTCCGTCAGGAACGGATACTCCACAAAGGAATGCGCAGTAACAAAAAGTGCATCCTTTGTAGTAACGCCCACCTCAAGAAGTGCTTTCATATACCTTGCGAACTTGGAATATATGTATTCTCTTCTGTAGGATCCCTCCTTAACGCTCCGTTCATTCAACCGGGATCCGATAACATCATAGTCAACCGCCAGCTTAAACACAATTATCCCCACCAGGATAAGCACCGAAATTATTATGAACAGCCATCGGAAATTCTTTACAGCCTCCATTGCCTCCGACAGTGTCGAAGCCGTACCCGTAAGCTGCATTTCCACAGAAGAAAGCATATCCGCAAACGCAGGAAATACCATCAGGCCTACGATCATCATGACAATTATCGAAAAAGCGACAGTCATGACAGGATAAAATACCGACAGCTTCCGTTTCTGAGCTCTTTTATCCTCCAGGGCATATATCTCACCAAACTGTCCAAGAAGCGATGCAACCTTATCATTCTTCTCGGCAGCCGAAACCGCTATTGTAAGAGCAAATGGAAAACAGCCGCTTCTTTTCATCGCTTCACTGAGTTCCTGGCCCGATTTTACATTGTTATATACCACGTCAAGCGCTTCCTTCAGTTCATCATCATAGGTCTGGTCCCTGACAATACGAAGCGTGCCCGGTATGCTGACTCCGGATTCGTGTATCCTGGAAAACTCGATGCACATTTTGCTCAGTGCCCGGAAGGAAATGGTGCCGCCGGCTTCTTCTTCACTTATTTCCACATTATCGAATTCCGTCGCGGCTTCAACGGTATATGTAGTAATTTCACCACTGTCCGCTTCCTCTGACCGGTCACTGTGATCATGTCTGTGATGCCTGTGTTCGTCATCACGGTCATACTCCTTATCCTTATCCTTCTCTTTTTCCTTCCTGCGCCCTCTTTTCTTACTACGCCCGTCATCCTCTTCTTCATAGTCATCATCGACCATTGCATTTTTAAATTCACTCCAGTTTCCCGTCGGAGCTTCCTGATACGGAACGTATTCCTCCTGCCTGTTTTTCTTTCTTCTTTTTTTCCTTAATGATCTCTCATCTGCATCTTCATCGTTTTCCGGTTTCTTTATTTCAGCTATCTCAAGGAATTCAAGCTCTCCCGATCCCACTTCCTCATCATCTGCAGTTTCATTCCTTTTGCCATGTCTTTTCTTCGAAGATACTATTCTCCCAAACAGTCCTCTTATGCCGCCTTCTTCATCCTCTTCTTCATCTTCATATTCATCTTCGTCTTCTTCCTCGTATACAGCTTCATAATCATCCTCATATGAAGCCCTGTGCGGTCTGTTATGTGATTTTTCACGCACAACAGCAGGCAGAGACTCATCCTGCCTCCGCTCATTGAAGAAATCCTCTGTAAGGACCTCTTTGTCATCCGATATAGGTTGATAATCAGACTCTCTAATCATCAGTACTGCCCGCTCCGTTTATGGCATTGTTCGATACAACCGGCCTGCCGGCCTTTTTTGTAACCGCCTCCCTTAAGGCAGGTACAAAGGATGCATAGTCAACCATACTGATATCCAGGTCTACTTCTTCATCTACCCCTTTTATAAATCCCCTTTCGGTATACTGCCATATGGTAAAATCATACATGAAATCATTCTCATCAAGATACTGGGGAGCCCAGAAATCGTACTCCTGCAGGGTTTCATAATCAAGCTCTCTCCTGATCCAGTTCTCTGATGCGTAGATCATCGGATAGTATCCCGCTTCCTTTATCCTCTCACAGAAAGCAACGCACATCCCCGATCTGCTGTTTTCATCTATTTCATTAAGATTTGTACGCGCCTGTGCGTCCGATACGTATTCCGTATCAAAGGCAACCGGATAACTGATTTCATAATCCTTTATTGTATCAATTACAAATTCGGCCTCCTCCAAGGCTTCTTCCTCGCTCACTGCCTGTGTGAAGAAATATACACCGAGTGGAATGCCTTTCTCATTGCATGCCTTTGCATATTCATCGAACTTCTCATCCTTTATAAGACCGCCCTCCGAATATCCTCTGTATCCGCATCTTAATATTACAAAATCAACCCCGGAATCCGCAAGCTCATCCCAGTTAACATTTTCCTGATGATAGCTCAGATCTACTCCAAGCCACGATATAGTGTTACCCTCTTCATCATGATAGGCCATGAAGCCGTCTTCATCCGGATAAAAATTCCCGGTATTGTAGGAATTGATCGGGATCTGACCGAATACACGCTCTCTGGCAGGGATGAAAACCTTATTGGCAAATTCCTCATATTCATCCTCCCCTGCAGAGATAACCACCTGCGGACCTTCCGAAGCATCATTACCTGAAACCGTACCTTCACTTTCCGCATCGGCCTTCGCGGCTGCCTTTTTTGCCGACAGACTTCCTATAACAAAACCCGAAAGCAATCCCACAATGAATATGATCGCCCCCAGAGCTCCCAAAACCATAAACAATTTTGTTCTGTTTGTCAGCTTCTTTTTCAACCAAACCCCTTTCAAAAAAACAGAGATGCAAAGATGCATCTCTATTTCTTTAATCTTTTGTAATACGACTGCTACTTCCCCTAATACACTACTTTAATCAAATAAAACCGTATATATCTAGAAAAGGCACAAGTTGTAAAACCAGATTATAACTTTGTAACGTTTGTTGCCTGAGGTCCTTTTTCACCCTGAACTACGTCGAACTCTACAGAAGCGCCCTCATCGAGAGACTTGAAGCCTTCCATATTAAGTCCTGAATAGTGAACGAATACGTCCTGTCCCTGCTCATCAGAGATAAATCCGTATCCCTTCTGGTTATTGAACCACTTTACTGTACCTTTCATTGTAGTACCTCCAAAAAAATAAATATTAATAGATGTTAATAACACCGCTATGATAGTATCACATTTGACAACTCTTGTAAAGTTTATTTTATTGTCCTTACTTTCTTGATGGTGGCATCTGGGAATTCTCATTGCCCTGCTATAGGCTATGACATTCTATTGTCCTATTTTCCTGAAGGTGGCATTTGAGTCATAGCCTGTGCACTCATCTGCTGCTGCCTGTGCTGTGCCTCAAGCATTTCAAGCTGGCGTGACATCTCATAGATCTCCATATGGGTACGCTGGAATGCCGAAACAACCGTAGGATCAAACTGAAGGCCTGCTGCCTGTGTAATGATATTGTATGCCTGCTCATGTGTCTTGGCCTGCTTGTACGATCTGGTCGAAACAAGAGCATCATAGGTATCGGCAACCGACAATATCCTCGCAAGAAGCGGAATATTGGCTCCCATCAGATGATCGGGGTAACCGCCTCCGTCATACCTCTCATGATGATATCTGGCCATCTGATATGTATAATTAAGGAATTTACTGTTGGGAATAAGATACGAATACCTCTGTATGGCGTTTGCCGCCAGAATGGTATGCCGTTTCATCATTTCAAACTCTTCATCTGTGTACTTACCTGTCTTCTGAAGTATCGAATCCGGAATACCTATCTTACCCATATCATGCAGCTGCGAGGACAGTATTATAAGCTCAAAATCACCCGGTTCGATACCGTAATTGACACCGGACATGAGCATCTCGCGAAGTATAAGTCCCATATATCTTGAAACGGCAAGTGAACTCATTCCGGCATACGTATCCTTAACCGTTATAAGGTCCGTAATAACACCGATGATAAAGTACTCGAGCTTAAGGGTATTCTGATTGGCTGCTATCATGGACTGCTGCAGCTGTCCCGAATAGTTGCCCATCTGCTTTTTACTCTCAAGAAGTTCAACCTGGGTTTCTATATGCTTCTTAAGTATCTGAGTGTTTACCGGCTTCCTGAGGAAGTCCTCTGCACCCATCCTGTATGCTTCAACCTCTGTGGTAGCATCCTTGTCACCCGAAATAAATATGACGCGGATATCCTTCATCTTTTCCGTGGTCTTAAGACGTGTCAACACCTCAAAACCGCTGACGCCCTGAAGCACAACATCAATGATCATGATATCCGGCATAATATTTGCCTTTGTAAGCCTCGCCAGAGCCTGCTTACTATTATTCATGGGCATGACATTGTATTCCTTTTCCAATGCCTTCTGCATCATGACAAGCTCTACTTCACTGTTATCCAGAATCATTACCGAATACATCTTAAAACCTCCACAAGATCCATATGTCCGCCGAACAGGCTCAGGGCACTTCCAATAGTAACATCCACTCTCCCACGTCCTGTCTCCCTTATAATCCTTATATCCTCATAATCCGAAACGCCTCCCGCATAAGTAACAGTATACGGTACGGCCGAAAGAATCTTAAGAACCTCTTTATCTATTCCGGCTTTTCTGCCCTCTACATCCACCGCATGAACAAGGAATTCGTCACAGTACCCCGACAGCAGATCAAATGTCCGCTCACTTACCTCAACATCCGTAAAGCGCTGCCATCTGTCCGTAACTATATAATACTTCCCGTTCCTTGACCTGCATGAAAGATCGAGAACTATCCTTTCGCTTCCCACCGCACCATTAAGCCTGTCAAGCCTCTTAAAGTCGATCTGTCCCTCGCGGAAAACATAGGATGTAACTATTACATGCGAAGCACCGGCCTCGAGGAATTCATATGCATTGTCCGCATTGATACCACCGCCGATCTGAAGACCCTGCGGAAATGTTTCAAGAGCTTTAAACGCCTGTCTCCTTGTAGCTTCATATTCTTCCGTACCGGAGGCATTGAGCATTGCAATATGACCTCCGGATAAATTGTTGCTCTTATATATATCCGCATAATATGCCGCATCCTTGTCGGACACGTAATTCTGCGAAACACTGTCACCCTTATCGGTAAGGCTTCCACCGACTATCTGTTTTACCTTCCCATTATGAATGTCAATACATGGTCGGAATTTCATAATTACCCCCGATCTTTGTATCGGGGGAGCCCGCCGGCTTTGAGGCATCAATAAAATTCCGTCAGGAATTTTTACATACCTCTGCCCCCGATTTATGATCTTTCTATAATAAGTCCTTCTCTGTACGCCTCCAGCAGATCCTCAAGTTCACATATCTGCTCGCGGATATCATAACCCGTATCGGTATCGGCAACCCTCAATCTTATGGATGAACTCTCAACCACAAAGGAATCCGAAACGATATCCGTCTCCTTAAGTATGGCGGCATCCTTGCTTTCGAAGGGTTCATGAGCCGCGATCCACATTCCGTGCGAATTGTAGACGAGGGTATACCCGGCTATTCCGGTCTTACTCTGATAAGCCTTGGAAAAGCCGCCGTCAATGACCAGAAGCTTACCTCCACACTTTATCGGGCTCTCGCCCTTCTTCTGTTCCACCGGAACATGACCGTTTACTATATGCGAAACCCTCTCATCCAGTCCGAATTCCCTGAGTATCTTATTAACGGTCTCCACGTCATCAAGAAGCTCGTAGTATTTATTCTTCTTCTCCTTGTGCGTTTCCTTATCTTCTATAAGATAGCGCTCAAAAGTTGCCATCTTTTCCTTGCCGAACACGGGTGAATTGGGGTTAGTCCAGATATACCACAATATGTCCTTGCCGCGAACGGTATCCTTATCACTGTCGCTTCCGTAGAAGCCCTTTCTTGCATATGACTCAAGTACATCGTAGAGACTCTTGCCGCTGTAAGTCTTTCCAAACAGCTTAACCTTCTTAAAATCTCCGTTTTCATCAAGCGGTACACAGCCGTGATACAGAAGGTTCGAATTAAATACCTTATACATGCTTCCCTTGCTGTAAAGAAAACGCACATGCCTCTGGAGCTTCTCGCTTCTAGTGAATGCATGCTTGAGACGATCCATCATATCCGCTTCGGCATCGGTAAGAGTGTAGGGATCGTTTCTGTCTATCGTCGGGAAGTCAAGATCCTTTAGAGGATATTCCTTACCCTCGATCGCAATGCATCCCCTGTCCCAGTCAATCTTGTCGAGCATAAGACGGTCCTGCATCTTCCATTCGGGATATTTCATGATGACCTGACCTTCAAGCTTGAACTGTACAACCGTCATCGCCTTATGCATCATATTGTTAAGTTCTACATATCTTGCATCATAATCATTGTTGACGGGTGTTTTAAACGCATCACAGTTAACACCCTTATATGTGTCAAGACAGAAAGTTACGAGAGGAACCAGATTTATTCCGTAGCCTTCCTCAAGTGTATCCAGATTACCATACCTTACTGCCAGTCTTATTACCGTCGCTATGCAGGCAAGCTGTCCGGCTGCAGCTCCCATCCAGACAACATCATGATTGCCCCACTGGATATCCACGGAATGATAATCCCTCAGTGTGTCCATTATGACATGCGGGCCGGGACCCCTGTCGAATATATCACCGACTATATGAAGATGATCTATAACAAGCCTCTGGATCAGATTACTTAACGCTATTATGAAATCAGGAGCCCTGCCGATCCTGATTATCGTATGTATTATCTCATTGTAATACGCTTCTTTATCCTGTACTTCAGCCTTTTCGGTTATCAGCTCCTCAATGACATAAGCGAAATCCTTGGGAAGCGCTTTCCTTACCTTGGATCTTGTATACTTCGAAGCAACTCTCTTGGTGATCTGTACAAGACGGTGCAGCGTGATCTTGTACCAGTCCTCAATGTTTGACTCCTCCTTCATGACTATATCCAGTTTCTCAACCGGATAATAGATAAGAGTCGCAAGGCTCTTCTTATCCCTGATGCTCAGGGTATTTCCGAACTCTTCATCTATCTTTCTCTTGACAGAGCCGGATCCGTTCTTAAGGACATGGTTGAACTGCTCATATTCCCCATGGATATCAGTCATAAAATGCTCCGTGCCCTTCGGAAGATTGAGAATGGACTGAAGATTTATGATCTCAGTCGAGGCAGCTGCCATTGTAGGATATTTGTCTGCAAGAATTTTAAGGTAATTAAGCTCGCTTCTTTCCATATTTACTGTTCTATTACCTCTTTCATCGTATAATGTCCGCTGCTCTTGCCCTTCAGGAACTTGGCAGCCTGAACGGCACCGTTTCCGAATACCGCTCTTGAATATGCCCGATGTGAAAATGTAATGACCTCATCCTGTCCCGCAAAGATCACGTCATGATCGCCGACGATAGTCCCTCCGCGCACCGCAGAGATCCCCAGCTCCCTGGAGCCTCTTTTCTGCCTTACCTGACTCCTGTCATATACATATTCATATTCGTTATCCATGGCATCATTGATGGAATCCGCAAGGGCAAGAGCAGTTCCGCTCGGTGCATCAACCTTCATCCTGTGATGTTTCTCCACTATTTCGATATCAAAGCCTGCCTGTGATAATACCTTTGCGGCCTCTGCGACCAGCTTCATCAGAACATTCACACCAAGCGACATATTGGCAGACTTAAGTATTGCCACCTTTGTGCTGCAGTCTTCAAGATGCTTTATCTGTTCTTCACTGAGTCCCGTTGTGCATTCAACACAGGGAATCTGCTTTTCAACACACCAGTCAAGCAGATGATCGACAGCGGGAGCAGCTCCGAAATCAATGACCACGTCCGCCGGTATATTACAGTCGTCTATCGACTGAAATACGGGATAATCATTCTTCTGTCCGCCGGCCACATCAATACCCGCAACTATCCTTGCATCCTCATCATCCGCCACAATACCGCTTATCATCTGTCCCATACGGCCGTTGCAGCCGTGCATAATTATGTCAACCACTTTCCGATTTCCTTTCCTGATACCTTATTACTACAGTGAACGAAGTTGTAACCATTCAGAACAGCTACCTTTTTACTCCTACAGGATCCCGAACTCTTTCATAGCCTTCTTAAGCTTCTCAACATTATCGGGCTCCATCTCCGTAAGAGGACGTCTTAACGTTACTCCTCCCCTGCCCTGAAGCTGTACAGCCTTCTTAACGGGAATGGGATTAACCTCACAGAACAGCGCATTGCAAAGAGGAATTGCGGCAAGCTGGAGCTCACAGCTCTTCTTTACATCTCCGTCAAGATAGGTTGCAACTATGTCATGTGTCTGCTTCGGAGCCACATTTGACAATACGGAAATGACTCCGAGTCCTCCCAGCGAAAGGATGGGAACTATCTGGTCGTCATTTCCCGAATAAAGATCTATACATCCGTCAGCAAGCTGCATAAGCTTTGCAACCTGTGAGATATTTCCGCTTGCTTCCTTGATGCCGACAACATTCTCTACATTCCTCGCTATGGCAACAGCTGTTTCAGGCTGGATATTGCAGCCGGTCCTGCTCGGCACATTGTACATGATCACAGGAAGCTTCACGCTGTTTGCCACAGTGGTGAAATGCTCGATAAGTCCTTTCTGCGTAGCCTTGTTGTAATAAGGTGTTACCACGAGAAGACCGTCCACACCGTACTTCTGGGCCTCAGTCGAAAGATAAACCGCCGTCTCCGTACAGTTGGAACCGGTTCCCGCAACAACCGGAATCCTGCCGTTAACCGTTTCCGCACAGAACTTTATGCAGTCAAGATGCTCCTCATGGGTAAGGGTTGACGCCTCACCTGTTGTCCCGCATACTATGATCGCATCAGTCCCGTTTGCTATCTGATACTCGATCTGTTCCCTGAACACATCATAATCAACTTCTCCATTCTCCTTAAACGGTGTTGTTATCGCCACACCTGCTCCTTTAAATATTGCCATTTTTCTCCTCCTGAATTATTTCTTTTATCTGATCTCTGTTTATCCCTGAGGCCTGTCATCAAGGCCCTTATTTCATCCGATCATTAAAATCCGTCATTGCGGTGGTGCCTCAGGTACTGCAGGTACCGTCATCTGAGGGATTATCGACTGTGTAACATCGCCCGGTACCGGAGGTGCTACCGTTGTAGTGCCTGCTCCGCCATCTCCCGTTCCGTCTGCTCCCGGCACGACGGGCATTAGCGCCGCGGGATTGTTGGCCCATACATTGACATCAAACAGCGGAACACCGTTAGCATAACTGTGAGGACAGTATCCGGCTCCCACGGGTACACCGGGTGTCGCAAACGGACAGGTGTCCGAAGCCTTAAGGCCGGTAGCCGCGCAAACCATTCCTCCCACATGCCCGTCACATGTCTCCTTGGGCAGCTTCGATTCATCAAAATACTCGGTAACGGCAGTTCCCGCCGCTGAACATACTGCTGATGCAAGCTTCCCTGACTGACGGCAGATGGTTGCGGTTACGACTCCGTCCGGCTTGACAAATTCCTTATATTCAAGGTTCTCGTGGATCCTTCCCATAATGGATTTCCACAAAAGCTTGGCCACATTGGTTTCCGTACCGCTCATATGTACGTTATTATCATATCCCGCCCATGTTGCACAGGTATAATACGGAGTAAAGCCGGCAAACCAGACGTCCACATTGCTTGTCGTGGTACCGGTCTTACCTGCGATCGCCATATTGCCGAAATTAACCTTCGCACCGGTTCCCTTCGTAACAACATCCTCCATTGCCGATGTAAGAAGGTAGGCCGTTGTATCCTTTATAACCTGACGGGTCTTGGGTGTATTGTCTATAAGCACATTTCCGTCATGATCTATTATCTTTGTGTAAAACGAAGGCTTAATATAGGTTCCCTTGTCTGCTATGGTCGCATATGCAGCCGTAAGTTCAAGGTTGGTCACACCGTCTGTAAGTCCTCCGAGTGCAAGTGCCTGCGTTATATCGGATGCTACCGTTCCGTCGGCATTGGTTCTTCTGCTTATCAGCGTTGTGAAGCCGAAATTGAGCAGATAATCGTAACCCAGCTGGGGCGTAATATCCGTAAGTGTCTTGACCGCCACTATATTAAGCGACTGCTCGATACCGTATCTCACGGTACAGACACCCTTGTATCCCTTGTACCAGTTCTTAACGGGACGGCCGTTTGTATAATTGTACGGTTCGTCAACCTGAGTCGATGCAAGCGTGAAGCCTGCGCTGTCAAGCGCCGGAGCATATGCTGCCAGCACCTTGAAGCATGATCCGGGCTGACGCTTTGTATCCGTCGCCCTGTTAAGTGTCAGTGAAGCCGCCTTGGTTCCTCTGCCGCCGACTATAGCCTTGACCTGGCCCGTATTATGATCCATTACGGTTACCGAAGCCTGCGGCTGCGGTGTCAGGGAAATACTTTCGGCTTCAAAGGTATATCCCGGCTCCTTCTTGGCTGCCTTGAACTCCTCAATGGCTTCCTGCGCCGCTTCTTCCGAACTGAATATACTGTTGAAATTCCTGTTCTGCTGTTTGAAGTACGCTTCAAACTGCTGTGTGGAGAAGTTAACATTCTCACCGTTAGAGTCCCTGAATGTCAGCTCATACGTAAGATAATACTTGACACTCTCGGGGAAGTTATCCGGATTGAGGAACTCCTCATCGCATATCCTCTGTATTTCCGGATCCTGTGTCGTGAAGATGCTTAAACCGCCGCTGTACAGTGCATTGTATGCCTGCGTATATGAATAGCCCTTTATTTCCTGAAGATCCGTAATGACCTGCTCTGTCAGTTCATCCACAAAATATGTATAAATGGACTGCTTCTCTACAGTTTCATCCGCAACCTTTATCCTTGAATACACATCATCAGCCATAGCGGCATCATATTCATACTGTGTAATGTAGCCCTGATCTCTCATCTTACGGAGAACTTCTTCACGTCTTTCGGCATTCTTATCCGGATGTGATATCGGGTTCCATTTGGTAGGGTTCTGTGTTATCGAGGCAATAACTGCCGATTCTGAAATAGTAAGCTCGGAAGCGGGCTTCCCGAAATATCTGTTTGAAGCCGCCTGTACTCCCAGAGTGCCCTGTCCGAGGTTGATGGTATTAAGATAATTCTCAAGGATCGTATCCTTATCCATCACCTTCTCAAGCTGGACAGCACAGTACTGTTCCTGGAACTTTCGCCTGAACTTCTCAATCTTTGAAGACTCGGAAGTCCATGAAGTAAATACGTTGTTCTTAAGCAGCTGCTGTGTGATGGTCGAAGCACCCTGCGACAGATCACCTGATGTAAGAGCCTTGACTCCGGCACGCATGATACCTTTTATATCAATACCGTTGTGTGTCCTGAAACGCTCATCCTCTATTGCGATAAATGCATTCTGCAGATGAACGGGTATCTTGTCAATGGTAACATATATTCTGTTGGAATTCTCGGCAATGAGCTTGGTGGTCTGATTACCCTTGGAGTCATAAATAAACGTTGAATACCCCGCCGGCGACACATCAATACCCGACACATCGGGAGCTGTATCTATAACTCCCATGTACAGGCCGACACCTGCACATATCCCCGCAGCACCCGCGCATACCACTCCCAGTACGGCCACCTTGAAAACAAGAGTCGCAAACAGGTTGCTGAACCTGATACCCACCGAGGTAACAGCCTTCCGTCTTCTTTTTATCCCATGCCTTCCGTAATTCACGAAAACGCCTCCGTCAATCCGCAATGC
>JAEEHY010000165.1 GCA_016281085.1 Lachnospiraceae bacterium | reverse complement strand
GTCTGTTTCACACTGATTTAGCTTTATACTGCATCTTCCTTAAGTGCTTCTATGATATTGTCATTTTTGATCTTATTGGAGCTTAAGAGCATGCACAGGCCCACAACAGAAAATACCGCGAAGATCATGATAAAGTACATGGAATAGTCAGGCTCAAAGGTAAACACCCTGCTTGCGCTCGTATTGAACATAAGGTAGCTAAGAAGCAGTGAGAGCGGGATGCCTATGAGCAAGGCCCTGAATCCATACAAAAATGTTTCAAGCAAAAGCATCCTCCTAATGCCCTTTTCTTCCATTCCCACTGACCGAAACATGGCAAACTCCTGCCTTCTTAGAAGTACCGCCGTGGATATGGTATTCACTATATTAGCCATCGCTATAAGGGTCAGAAGTATCGTGAATCCGTACATGACAGTATTAAGCATCAGAGAAACCGTATCCATTACCGCGATCGAATCCGACAGGTTGTGTACTACACTGTTGTGATAACCTCCGTTTGCGGTCAGATCGCCGATCTTTTCTTCCAATACCTTAGGGTCTCCTTTATGGAACACACCAAATGTATAACTTAGTGTACTGTTGTCTATATTCTCGGCTGCCTTTTTAAAATACATTGAAGCAGGTACGTATACATCCACTGTTTTCTTGGGCACAAGGTTGCATACGTAATTGTCCTCCTTATAGGATACGATGCCGCCTATCTCAACTGCCGGCGGATTGCCTGCAGGATCATCATAAAAGGCCCTGCGTCCGATAACCGCGTCAGTGAAAACACTCTTACTGTTCTCGGTGTGTAAGAAGCTGTCAAGGATCACTCCCTTTAACTCATTTCCGTAATATCCCGACCTGTCAATGCCGTTTTCTTCAAGAAGCGCGTCAAAATCAACATCTTCTACGGTAATGACCATTATCCCGTCTGTTTTATCCGGCAAGGTCTTATATCCATCGGTAAGACATTCGGATTCTAATATATTCTCGTTTACAGGTACAAAACCGGGATCATCATCCTGGGGCCTTATAAGATATCTGACATAATCTCCCGCAACAACCCTGTCCACTTCCGGAAGCGCTTCCAGTTCACCCTTAAGCCTGTCCTTTTCATCAGGTGCACAGGATACATACATATCAAAGGGCAGATCTATTTCATACTCGTTGATCTTTACAAAAGTCTTGTTAAAAAAGTCGATTGTCAGGAACATGATAACGGATATAGCCAACGAGATCACAATGACTGTTCCCTTTACTCCGTTTCTCTTAATATTCTTGCAGGCAAGCACACCTTCATAACCGAACAGTCTTTTTATAAAGGGATTTGTCTTAAGCTTTCCTGCCCTTACCTTTACTATGTTTGTCTGGCGCATAGCATCAACAGGCATAACGTTTGATGCCTTGATCGCGGGAATCAATGCCGAGATAAAGATCGTGATCGCAGAAAGTATGACTATCGCAAGAATAACAAGTGGTGAAACCACGATGGGAATACCACCCCGCATTCCTTCCGCACCAACAATGACCTCTGTTTCAAGGAGCCTGCTGCCAAGAACATTAAGAGTAACCATAGCTCCAAGTGTACCTGCAAGTATACCGAGCGGGATTCCGATGATCCCAAGCACCAGACCCTCATAATATATAGAAGCCCTCTTCTGGGCCTTTGTCGCACCCACACTTGCAAGCATGCCAAGATATCTGATCTTCTCGGCAAGAGACATTCCAAATGCGTTATAGATAAGCACAACAGATGTGATAACCACTATGATCAGGGCAATCCACGTCATCATAAAAAACTGTATATAGGCTTCGCCCATTCCCTTTATGGCAAAAACGCTTATCATAAACTCTGAATTAATATCATCGATATGAAGGTTATGGTCTTTCTCTATCTGCCTTAACTGAAGCACAGAAGTATAGTCAGGCTTCTTAAGTGTAACGCGGCAGTGAAGATAGGGGATACCCTTATCATCCATGCCTACCTTCGTACCGGCTTCCATCCCGCGAAGGATATCATAGCCTTTGGTTGGTCTGTTTTCATGAAGGATAGCCGTGATGGTACAGGTATCCGTACTCAGTGTCTCAAATCTTTCTTCCGACCTGTAACTCCCGGCATAGTATATCCTGTTACCGTCCGGTTCTATTTCATACCTGTTTCCCTGCTCGAAAGTGATCTTGTCACCTATCTCAAGGTCAAGACCGTTATCCTCAAGAAACGCCTCTTCAACCGCAACTTCATCCGAAGTTTCGGGAAGTCTTCCTTCATGATCACCCACAACTAGCTGACTGAAAAGATCGGCATCTGCGTGCATCACATTACCGGTCCTGAAACGGTCTTCCTTATCGCTTGACACCCTGATCCCGGTTATTGTCGGGTCCATTAATATAGCACCAGCGATCCGGATTCTTTCGTCATTCTTAAGCGTTTCAACATCATTCCAGCTGACCCCTGAGAAATCAGCGTGAACATCTCCGTCCGTCATACGGTTGACCGTGCCAAAAAACTTAAAAAAAGAAAATACTCCCACGAGGATAGCCGTAATAAGTGCTGTGGATGCAGCGATACCAAGGATCGTAACCACTGTACGTTTCTTATTTTCCAAAAGATGCTTTTCGGTGAGTTTTAAAATAATGTTCATTAAACACTCACCTCCGCATCTATATCAAATAAGACCGGTCTGTCCATTGTATCCTTTGTATCCCTTGTGATCTGACCGTCTTCTATGGTTATGACCCTGTCGGCGCTTAGGGCAATCCTCTCATCATGGGTTATTATGATGACTGTCTGATTGTATTCTTTATTGAATTTTCTGAGGAGTGCGATTATCTCTTTACTGTTTTTTGAATCAAGGTTTCCGGTCGGTTCATCCGCCAAAAGAAGTGACGGATGGTTCATAAGTGCCCTTCCGATGGATACCCTCTGCTGTTGCCCGCCCGAAAGCTGATTGGGAAGATGCTTTAAGCGCTCCGATAATCCAAGCTTCTCAACAAGTTCCAAAAGAAGCTTCCCGTCAGGCTTCTTTTTATCCAATAAGATCGGCAGCGTCATATTCTCTTCCACGTTAAGAATGGGAATAAGATTGTAGAATTGATATATAAGTCCTAT
>JAEEHY010000164.1 GCA_016281085.1 Lachnospiraceae bacterium | reverse complement strand
TGAAAGGAATGATAAATATGTCAAAAAATGGATTTTGTGAGCAGAAATTCAGGTCTATGTTGATATCAGGTACTTTTACCAAAGCAGTTATGTACCTGATGCTGCTAAGCGACAGTATAATTGCAGGATACTTCGTGGGAGAATCAGGCGTTGCGGGAATTAATGCCATTACGCCGGTGACAGCAATAGTCACTTTCTTTGGAGATCTTGTTTCAACAGGCGTGGGGATCGCTTTCACAAGGGAGATCGGAGCCATGAGAAAGCGGCGGGCTGATGAGATTTATGGGCAGGGACTGATCGTCAGCATTGGGATAGGACTGCTTTCGGCACTTCTTATATTTGTGTTCAAGGATGCTTATTTCAGTGTGTGCGGTGTTTCCGGCGATATACTTAAAAACGCTCTTTTGTACTATCGTTTTATGCCGATAAATGCTTTTCTTACAATTGTTATCTTTTATCTGGAACAGATGGTTTATAGTGACGGTGATGAGCTGTGCAATAATATCTGCTATGGATTTCAGATTGGCGGAAACATAATCTGTTCCGTAATACTTTCCGCATCTTTAGGTATGACGGGTATCATTCTTGGCTCAATAATAGGAAACAGCCTCGGTATCCTTACCTGCTTCTGGCACTACTTAAAAAAGGAAAATACTCTGCATTTTGTATGGCATCTGTCCTTTAAGGATTTCCTTATGACATCCCGGTTCAGTATAGTGGATTCTTCTGTATATATCTGCTGGGGCATCATGGACTATATAATGATCGGATTTGTTTCCGGTCATTATGGTGAATCCGGCCTGATAACTCTCGCCGTGGTTGTAAGCCTGATCGAGTTCGGCGTGGTTATGGACGGCGTGGGAATGGCGCTGCAGCCGCTGATAGGAACATATTTTGGGGAGAAGAATCATAAGCTCATAAAGAGAGTAATGATATCCGGCATCAAGGCGGCGGTAATAGAAGGTATGGCAGCTACAATTCTTATCTGGATCTTCGCAGGACAGTTCTGCGCTCTTTTTGGGATCACAGGCGGTGATGCTCTCGCTCCGTCGATGAGGGCACTTCGGATCGTGTCACTTGGGTTTGTGTTCTGCTCTATGGTGTCGCTTACGACTTCCTACTATATGCTTATTGACCGCATAGGTATGGCAACCTGCATCGCATGCCTGCAGAACGGATTGCTATATATTCTGCTCCCCATACTGGGCTCATCTCTGTTTGGTTTCAATGGAATGTGGGCCGGTTTTGTCGCAGCCCCCATGTTGTCCCTGACTGCAGCAATGTTTTTTGTGTATCAGCGATTTGGTAAAGATAGTTTTCCGTTCCTTTTACAGAATATAGAGAGTGAGATAATTGTAATTGACGTTGATCTCACGAATGAGACTGTTTCCGAGCTTTCAGAGAATGTCGGGCGCAGCCTGATGTCTCATGGTTATCCTAAAACAGCAGCAAACCGCGCGGCTCTTTTTGTTGAGGAAATTGCCCTTACGGTCCTGGATAAAAACAAGCATGGGAAGAAATCTGTTTTAGTTGAAATCTCTCTTTTCTTTGAGGATGATTCAGTTCTGATCATAGAACGCGATTCGGGAGAATTATTCGATCTGACCGATCCGGATCTCCATATTGAAGGAATAAGCGGATTCATACTCAGCGGGCTTATGGATGCCCATAAGGAAAAGGCTTATCTTGTAACAACAGGTTATAACAGAAACATGATACGCTTCAGGCGTTCAGGAGAGCAGGAGGAGAATTGATGAATGTTTATGATTTTGACGGGACGATTTTTTACTCGGATTGCTCGATAGGCTTTGCTTTATGGTGTATGAAGAGGCATCCGAAGCTGTGGTTTACATTTATGCCGGGTATGATCAAAAGTCTTATACAGCACAAGATGGGCAAGCTTCCGAATTACCTGCTTCAACGCAGGATGTTTAGTTTCCTGACTATGATAGATGATTTAGATACGCAGATCGAGCGGTACTGGGACAAATATGAGGGCAGGATATCCGCATGGTATCTTGCGCAGAAAAGGCCGGATGATCTGATAATAAGCGCATCTCCCGACTGTATTATCGGTCCCATAGCTAAGAGGCTCGGCGTAAATTATATAGCAACGGAATATGACCGTGAATACGGCATATTTATGAATAACCTGATGTATGCCAAGGAGAAGGCAAAGTACATCTTAGACCATGGATTTCCGGTAATTGATAATTTTTATTCCGATTCGCTTGCGGATACACCGCTTGCCTTATGTGCTGAAAAGGCCCATCTGGTGAAGGATCATGCAACCACAGTGGTCGACTGGCCGGAACTTGATGATCAGACTATGAAAAAAGTAAAAGACAAGATAGATACAGGTTGGAGCATCCACTTGAAAGAGGATTGATGTATGTATGTTATCATATATGATTTCGGTACCGGCAGCGTAAAAACCTGTTTGTTCGAAATTGATACCGGAATAAGGCTTGCAGCCAGTGCTACAGATGAATATGGGATTTATTTTTCTGCTGATGGCGGAGCGGAGCAGGACACGGAAGAGTGGTGGGCAGCTCTGCGTAGAACCACAAGGGAGCTGTTTAAAAAATCAGATATTAAACCGAAGGAAGTAGAAGGTCTCGCTTTCTGCTCCCAGATGCAGGGGACCGTTCTTGTTGATAAGGATGGAAACGCACTCAGGCGTCCTATGAACTATCTGGATCAAAAAGGCGTCAAAGAATACAGAGATTGTATGGGTACCGGCCTGATCAAGGTCTCCGGGTGCAGCCTGTATAAGCTTGCGAGGAACCTGATCGTAAATTACGCCGGCAGTGTAAGTGCAAAAGACCCGGTATGGAAGTATAAGTGGGTGGAAAGCAATGAGCCTGAAATATACAGAAAGATTTATAAATGGCTGGATGTAGGAGACTATCTTGTAGCACGTGCGACAGGGAAAATCGTGCGAACGGCGGACTCTGCATTCGCCACTTTTCTCTATGATACGAGGAAAGGAAAAGAGGGGTGGAACAGGGGTCTTCTGAAAATGTACGGGATAAATCCCGATCACATGCCGGATATCATTGACTGCACCGATCTTGTTGGCAGGCTTACTAAAAAAGCTGCTGATGAGCTGGGACTTGAAGAGGGAATACCTGTATTCGGCGGAGGGGGTGATACGACCTTCGTTAATATAGGTGCCGGTTGCGTGAGCCCGGGCGATACGCATATATATGTTGGCACATCGGGCTGGGTATCAACATACATGGATCATCAGACTGTCGATCTGGGTGCGATGATAACCGGTGTTTTATCAGCAAAGAAGGGATATTTCAATTACTATGCGGAATTGGAGACGGCCGGTAAGTGTCTTGAGTGGTGCATTGAGCATCTTGCATTGGATGAGGTGGGAATATATCTTAATAAAGTCAAGGTTACTGATGTTGAAAGCAAGTACATAAGCCTTTATGATTACCTGTCTGATGAAGTAAACAAGGTTCCGCCGGGTTCAAACGGTGTGATCTTTACTCCATGGCTTCACGGAAACAGATGTCCGTTTGAAGATTCCAATGCCGGTGGAATGTTCTTTAACCTAAGAGTTGACAACGGGAAGAGAGACATGATCAGGGCTGTTATTGAGGGTGTTTGTTTTCATTTGCGCTGGCTTTTGGAATGTGAGATGAAGAAGGTAAAAACCTCCGATACCATAAGATTTGTCGGTGGAGGTGCTTTATCATCCGTTACATGTCAGCTGCTATCCGACATTACCGGAAGAAGGGTTGAGACTGTGTATAATACACAGGAGGTTGGCGCTGTCGGAACAGCGCTTGTTGTAGCGGCCGGAATTAAGGGAGAGGATGTCCTTGATCTGTCACGAAGGCTTGTAAAAGTCAAGCATGTTTATAAACCCAATTCTGCCTTCAAGGAAATCTATGATAGAAATTACAAGGTATTCAAGAGGCTTTACCGTTCCAATGCAGAGAACTTCAAGCTGCTAAATACATGAAGATGCATCATCTCCTCATTATTTTCACGGTCGATAGTGAGGTTATTATAGGAGGATAAACAACATGATAAGAATTAATAAGAAAATAACGATCACACTTTTTATTGCGATGCTGATGCTCGTTAATTCGGTTCCTGTTTTCGGGGCTGAAAAGTATGTTCATAACCCAATGGAAAATCCCAAGGCAGCAGCGGATATAGTGGTGAATCCAAATGCGGTATACGGATATTCGCCAAATCAGAATTCAGAACTTCTGATGGAATATGCTGATGGTGACTGGTCGGATCCCGCTTTTGTGGAAGACCTGAGAAAGCAGAGAGAAGAATTCCATGACAGTATAAAAGAACTCTATGGAATGTTCACCGCAATGAAAACAGCGGGAGCAGATATAAAGGATATAGCCATTGCAGTGAGCACCGGGCGGAACGAAATACGACTTGAGAGTTATAAAGATGATCCGGATGGGCTTGCCGGGTTTAAGAAAAGTAATCTTGAAAAATACGGTAACGAAAACGGTGGTACTCCGGAGTATTACTATAAAAAGTATGGTTCATGGGAAACAGTCATAGAAAAGGCACTGTCGTCAGATCCGGGGGCGGATGCATGCCTCGGATTGTATGACGAGTATTATGATACATACTTCATTAATGCATCAGGTACGCAGGATGCAGATGATTCAGCTTCGGTCAAAGCGGAAGCTGATGTATATACAGTGGTTTCGGGAGATACGATAAGTTCGATCGCGAGAAACAAACTTGGAGACAGTAATAAATGGATCCTCATTTTTAATCTTAACAAGGATGTGATAAAGAATCCCAACCTGATCATACCCGGGCAATCACTTAAGTTACAATAAGCAGATGAGAATGATTTCATCAATGCCGCTTGTGTTTGATATGGAGAAGGAAGATGAATACCAACAGAAGAAAGTTTCTGAATAAAAAATCATTACTGCTGCATCGCTTAAATAATGAGGTCCTGGAAGACGGAATCGCCTATATTCCATGCTATGCACAGAATATGGAAGATATCATCTGTAAATACAGCATCAGGGATTGTGTGAGCCTTAACTCTGAGTTTACGGATTACATAACGGATTTTATTGAGTGTATTCCGACGAAGTATCCCATCGTTCTGGAGATATACGGGGCAAAGTTTACCGAGGAGCAAAAAAAG
>JAEEHY010000163.1 GCA_016281085.1 Lachnospiraceae bacterium | reverse complement strand
GGATCTTGTTTTAATCCATCACGGATCTTACAGAATCTCATTATTGCACAGTAGATTTAATATATCATACTTTATGTGATTCTGCTATATTTATATATAAGACAGTCTGAGTATTTCATATATCTCGTCCCACATGATCCACCGCCCGTTCAGACGGACTACCGTAAAGTCCTTATACTCAGCCGATGACACCGGACCGTCCTGCATACTTCCCGTTACGGACTGTACACATCTTAACCTGTATCCCTTTGTGATCCTCGGGTGCCCGAGTTCATCCGTAAGCTCTGTAACAGCCAGCGTAAGGTCGCTGTTACCGGATCTTGCAAGAGAGGAATTACCTATATCATTTATTATTCCCGACAGCTCCGCCCTGCAGCTGTTAAGCTCTGCCGGACTCAGAGGCGAAGTACCCTCTATGGTAACCCTGACCCTGAAATCCTCTCCGTACTTAAAGCAATTGTCCTGATACCTCATCTCTGACTGCATTACGGACTCATTGAGACCTTTTACATAATCATCCGATCGCCTGAGCAGCATACGAAGCTGTTTAAGCTCCTCTGACGCAACACCGTTTCCGTAAGCAGTACTTCTGTCCTCTCCGTCATAGCTGCGTTTATTGCAGTATTCCTCATATATACGTACCGGAGTCTGGTAATTGTTGTTTACTGCCTGTACCGCCATTACGGCAACTATTACAAGAACAATCAAAGAAGCTGCCAAACTTATCAGCAGCTTGTTCTTTTTCGACAGTCTCTTCTTCCTGACTATCCTCAGTCTGGTTACCTCGGTTATTTCCGTTTCTTCACCGGCATTGTTGTTATCCGGCTCATCCTCCGTATCCGCAAAGGGATCTTCCCGGTTGAGCTCCTTCAGCAGCCTCTCTGTTGCTTCATCGTCAACCGGCTTGTTTCCCTTACGCTTTTCATCCAGGATGATGACCCGTTTGAATTCCTTATCATCCGCCATTTATCTGCATTCCCGCTCAGGAGCCGGTCTCTATGGTGTACCAGCTTCCTTTTCTTGATTTGCTGACCTTTATCTGCTGTCCGATCGCTTCCTTAAGCTCATCCCTGTGGCTTATGATACCCACCAGCTTATTGATCCCCGACAGCTCCACAAGTATCTCCATTGCATTGCTTATGGATTTCTTATCCAGTGTTCCGAAGCCCTCATCTATAAACAGTGCATCCATCTGTATTCCGCCAAGGCTTGATGAAACCGTATCTGACAGACCGAGCGCAAGACTCAGTGAAGCCTTGAAGCTCTCACCACCCGACAGATCCCCGACAGGTCTTCTGTGACCGGTATAATTGTCAATAACCTCCAGATCGAGATATGTATTGCTCCTCCTGTCTACTGCCTCCTCACGACGCCTGAGTTCATACTGATGATCGCTCATCGGAAGCAGCCGTCTGTTGGCTGCTGCGATTATCCTGTCGAAGCCTTCGGCCTGAACATACTGCTCAAGCGTAATCTTTCCGCCTCTTGTCTGGCCGCTCACAAGCTTGTACAGTCTGTCACAGATAGTATAATCCTTGGCCGCTCTTTCGAAGCCCTGCTTAAGCTCCGTTATATGCACCTGCTTGTCACGGTTTATCTTAAGCCGGTATTCCATCTCATTCATCTCTTTGCGTTTGGCCTCCACTGACCGGCCCATTGCATCCACCATTATCCTGAGACGTTTTATATCAACATCCTCCTTGCCCTCAGCCTCTTTTCTGGCCTGTTCAAGAAGCTTCTGATTGGCAGCATCATCCTGCAGGAACTTGTCAACACGCTCCTGTTTCCTGTCTATTTCCTCAATATCCTCTATATGGTCAAGTACCTCCCTGATCGTTGAAAAGCCTTTGTCCTTAAGAACTTCATTCAGCGTTTTCCTCAGCTTCTCATCCTCGGAGCTCATTTCCCTCAACTGATCCGTCAGGGTCTTTATCTCAGTCGATACTGTCGTGGCAGCAACTTCGGCTGCCTCCTTCCTCACCCTTGCCTTTTCGATACTGTCAAGGATCTCCGACGCCTCCATATCAAGCTTAAGCATCTTATCCCTTGCTTTTTCCCAATCAGGATATTTAAGATCTTCAAGTGTCTTAAGAGTTGCCCTTCTTGCCGTGATCTCCATATCCTTGACCCGGCGTTTTTCGTTAACCTCCTTCATCTCATCGGTCAGGGCCGTAAGCTCTGTCTGTGTTGTCTCCTTAAGACTCTCCCTGGTCGCTTCAAGCTCAACGCAGGCATCTTCCAGTTCCTTTATCAGCTTCTCATTCCTGTCATATTCATCCACAAGAATATCCTTGGCCTTAACAGTCCGTTCGACAAGTACATCTATATCATCGGTTTCATCTTCATATCCGAACATCGGATCCTTAATACATTCCTTCATGTCCGACTTAAGATGCTCTTCCATCTGTTCAAGCGCGGACTTCAGTGATTCTGCTGCAGTCAGAGCCTCATTCTTTATTCGCTCTTTTTCTTCCTCATCCTTTCTGAGTTCATCCAGTTTCTCTTCCGAGATCATATCATCAGGAAGAGTAGCGGGTTCGGGATGATGCGTAGAACCGCAGACCGGGCACTTCTCTCCCTCGACCAGAAGCTTGGCCAGGATTCCTGCCCTTGAGTTCTCAAGCATTTTTTCTGCATTTACCCTTGCTTCGGATGAAATATCGAACTCGTTGCGGGCTTCCTCGTATACATCCTGCCTGTCCTTAAGCTCTTCTACTTTATCTTCTCTGGCAATGATGTCCTTTTCCACCAACGTACGTATCGAATCATACAGTATGAGCAGCTTCTCTCCCTCGGCCTTCGTCTTTATCAGCTCTTCGGGTTTATCCTTAAGATCATCGGCCTTCTGTGTCAGTTCCCGTATCTTCTCCTTAAGCTCCTTCTCCTTCATCTCAAGCTCAGTATACTGCTCTATATACTTCACGGCTTCTTCTTCTATTTCAGCCAGTTCTTCATTCAGCTGATCACGGAGCTCGTACCTGTCCTTGTTATCCCTTATCTTATCCGCCTTCTTCTTAAGCTTTTCGGCATCGGGCTGTTTCTTCTCCTCTTCCATAAAGCTTTCGGCCGATTCACGCGCCTCGTCGTTTAACTTAATGTAGCTCTTCTTCTTTGCTTCTATATCGTGCTCGGTACGCTCAACCTCCTCGGACTTATGTTTCCATGTAAGATAATGCGGATACACTTCCGAAACCGCTATCCTCTGTTTCTTTATCCTGGATTTCAGATCACGCATTTCAAATTTCTCGGCATCAAGCTGCTTCCTTTCTTCTTCAAGCATCTTAAGCTTCTCGATAGCCTGATTGTTCATTTCCGCGACAGTAAGCATCTTATTGTTGGAATCAAACTCGTCCTCAGCCTTCTTTAACTCCTTCACATCCTTCATTCGCTTGAGTTCATCCCATCTGATGAGCTTCACCACGATATCGTTTATTTCATCCAGATTGTACACACTTCCCGTTTCGGATGCATTATCCTGCAGCGTCTTAAGCTCCTCCTTAAGCTCATAGTCACCTGTAGGTATCACATCGGCAAAATACTGTACGATGCTGTTCTCATTCTTCTCCTTTAATGCCCTTGCATTCTTCATTCTTTCGGACAGGATACTCTCGATGTTCTTGAATTCATCTGTACGGAAAATGGTCCTTAATATCTCGGTCCTTTTTTCTGTATTTGAATTAAGAAGACTCAGGAACTCATTCTGCGCTATCATGGCTATCTGCATGAACTGCCTCGCATCAACATGAAGCAGCTCATTAATGGCTGCATTTACCTTGGTCTTCCCTTCATCAGTCTTACCATCGGGATAATACAGTACCACCTTCTCCGGTTCCTCCGTGAGCTTACCGTTCCTGTTTATCCTCTCATAAGAAGGCTTCCTGAGAACATGATAAGACTTACCGACATGAGTGAAATAGAAATCGACAAAGCTGTCGGCCTTATCGTCCGCATACTCGCTTCTTAAGTTCTTTATGCCTCTGTACCTGCCGCTCACCGTTCCGTAAAGCGCATAACAGATGGCATCAAAAATTATGGTCTTTCCCGCGCCCGTATCACCGGATATAAGAAACAGACCCTTTTCCTCAAATTGTTCGAAATCTATATCAGGCATTCTTCCCGCGTAAGGACCGAACGCACTGATGATAAGCTTAACCGGCTTCATTCAACACACCCGCTTCCTTTGCCACCTCTTTGATAACTCTCATCTCTCCGCTTGATATATTGCATCCGTACATCATACCGTAAAATTCGGAAACCAGATCGTCAAAGGACTTGTTCTTGATCCTTATATCATAATCACTCTGTTCAATACTCCTTGTATGCGAATTGTCATAATCGATCTTAAGGGTATAAGGATAGAACTGCCTGAAGATGTTCATTGCATCATTCTGAACCTCTTCGTCTGTAAGAGTCACGTAAATATAGTCCTTTGGCGACATAATGCTCTCTCTCTTAAGCAGTTGCAGCATGGGGCCCTTGATATGCCTCAGATCCCTCAGCGGTTCAAGCGGTATAAGATCGACATGGGTATCGCCCTTCTCTCCCATGGTCACAAGCGGAACCGACTTCACATTGTTCACTTCGCTTATGGAATATTTAAGAGGAGATCCTGCATACCTTATCTCATTCCGGCTCACCCTCTGCGGCGAATGGATATGTCCCAGCGCAACATAGTCAAAATCATCAAACAGATCACAGCTTATCTTCTCGATAGTACCGACCATATGTGTTGCCACACTCTCGGAACCGGCCAGCGAAGGATCTGACGTACGCCCCACCACAAACTGATGCGCAACAAGTATGTTCCGCCTTGTCTTGTCTATATTCGCATGTTCCAGTATGACACGCACGGCATCCTCATAGGTCGTGATATCATCATCGGGATAGAATGTCTTAACCTGTGACGCCTTTACATACGGCAGAAGATAGATATCCACCTCCCCATAACAGTCTGTAACCGTCTGCTTGTACAGCCTGCCCTCATACCTTGAGCTGATAAATATCTTATTGCTCTTAAACAGGGCACTTCCGTATCCGATCCTCTCCTCCGAATCATGGTTGCCGCTGATTATGAATGTCTTAACCTTAAGTTCCACCAGCTTGTTGAGGAAATCATCCATGAGCCTCACCGCAGCTTCCGAAGGCACGGCACGGTCGTAGACATCACCGGCAACAACCACCGCATCCACCTCACGATCCTCTATCATCTTGATGATACGCGATAGTATATACCTCTGATCATCAATAAGATCCATATCGCAAAGGTATCTGCCCAGATGAAGATCAGCCAGATGCAGGAACGAGAAAGTCTTACTTACAAGATAGACATCCTTGCATTTAGTGCACTTTATCTTCTTACCTGTCCCTTTAACCTTGAACTTGCGGTTACACTTGGGACAAACATACATAGAATAATCCATAGTGTTCCTCTGATCATACAAATGAAAACCTGTCTCATCTCAGAATCCAAATAAATCTTACAGTGACTGTTCTGAATAGTTACTCTCACATATCTAACAGTATATACGAATTTGTCCAATATGACAAATATAGTATGGTAATTTTAGCGTATTTTTGTTACAATTATTGACAGTGGTATAAAGTATTGGAGGAATCATATGAAGAAAATATTATTTGTAGCATCCGAATGTGTTCCGTTTATTAAGACAGGCGGTCTGGCAGACGTTGTGGGCTCGCTTCCCCAGTGTCTTGACAAGAGATATTTCGACTGTCGTGTTGTTATCCCCAAATATATGTGCATACCGCAGGAATACAGGGATAAGATGGAATATGTCGGTCATTTCTACATGGACATGGACAACAAGACCCTGTATGTGGGCATCATGAAGCTCGAATATCAGGGCATAACCTATTACTTCGTTGACAACGAGCACTATTTCTCAGGTCCCAAGCCTTACGGCGATATCTTATGGGATATCGAGAAGTTCTGCTTCTTCTGCAAGGCTGCACTGTCAATCCTTCCGGTTGTCGGTTTCCAGCCCGACATAGTTCACTGCCACGACTGGCAGACGGGTCTCATCCCGGTTTTCCTTAAGGAAAGGTTCCATGAGGGTGAATTCTTCCGTAATATGAAGTCCATCATGACGATCCACAACCTTAAGTTCCAGGGCAAGTGGGATGTCAAGACCATCAAGGCTTATTCAGGGCTTCCGGATTACTATTTCACACCGGACAAGCTCGAATCATACAAGGATGCCAACATGCTCAAGGGCGGTATCGTATTTGCAGACGCCATAACCACCGTAAGTGATACATATGCAGAGGAGATCAAGACACCTTTCTACGGCGAAGGTCTCGACGGCCTGCTCAAGGCACGGAGTGACAGCCTGCGCGGCATCGTTAACGGAATTGATTACACCGACTACAACCCCACCACGGACAAGTTCATAGCATTCCCTTATGATGCACGTGATTTCCGCAAGGAGAAGCTAAAGAACAAACGGGCTCTGCAGGAAGAGTTGGGACTTGATAAGGATGACAAGAAGTTCATGTTAGGTATCGTAAGCCGTCTTACCGACCAGAAGGGATTCGACCTCATCGCCTACATTATGGATGAACTGTGTCAGATGGATCTTCAGGTTGTTATCCTCGGTACCGGCGAGGAACGCTACGAGAACATGTTCAGGCATTTCGACTGGAAATACGGCAACAAGGTTTCTGCCAACATCTATTACTCTGAAGGTCTCTCCCACAAGATCTACGCAAGCGCGGATGCTTTCCTGATGCCGTCGCTGTTCGAGCCGTGCGGTCTGTCACAGATCATGGCCCTGCGCTACGGTACTATCCCGATCGTTCGCGAAACCGGAGGTCTTAAGGATACGGTTGAACCCTACAACCAGTACGAAAGCACGGGAACAGGCTTCTCATTTGTCAACTACAATGCACATGAGATGCTGGGTACCATCCGCTACGCATACGACGTTTACACCAATCACCGCCGCGAGTGGAACAAGATGATCGACCGCGCAATGGCCAAGGATTTTTCCTGGAGCGTAAGCGCACTTCGTTATCAGGAAATGTACGACTGGCTGATCGGATGACAAGTCAGGTCAGGTCAGTGTAGTGTAGTGTACAGAAATAAATATCAGACATAAATATGCCCCGGGAGTGCCTGCACTCACCGGGGCTTTCCTGTATTTTTACAGCGGGACGTTTTCCTTTCCGAAGATGTTATGACCGGCATCCATGTTCTTTGACCCTTTTACTCTCATAAGGCCGCATGCTTTCTGAATGCATTTCCTTGCTGCATTCAGAAAGCAATACGATTGTCCGTTACACACCGGGACCGGCCACGAATATTATAAAACATATAAGCAGTATTCCGCCAAGAGCTCCAACAGTCTCCGCAATTCCCAGGATCACAAATCCGATCCTCTTCTCTTTCGAAGCCCTCACAGTACCTATT